>NZ_LEKH01000009.1 GCF_001029505.1 Rubrobacter aplysinae
ACCAAGAAGACTCTAGTAGAGGCGATGGGCGCAGCGCTATCCGCAATTACTGCTGCAGAGGCCCTGGGCTTTTTCGAGCACGCAGGGTACCGGCAAACTGCGGTTCATCTACTGTGAAACGCGCTGTTAAAACACCGTATCTGTACTTGATGCATCTTTTAAGTTCTCGGATACTGCGGGTATGGATATTGGATACGCGCAGGTATCGACCGGCGATCAGTCTCTTGAGTTGCAGAAGGAAGCGTTAGAGAACGTCGGCGTCGAGGAACGGTACATCTACACTGACGTTACCGGAGGAGCCAACTTCGAGCGGCCCGGCCTCGAAAGAGCCAGGGATCAGCTCCGCGAAGGCGACACCCTGGTGGTCTGGAGGCTGGACCGGCTGGGGAGATCTCTCAAGGACCTGATTGAGACGGTCAACGAGCTGGCCGACCGTGGCATCGGGTTCAAGAGTCTTACGGAGGCTATAGACACGACCACCTCTGGAGGCAGGCTCGTCTTTCACATCTTCGGAGCGCTGGCTGAGTTCGAGCGGGAGATCATCCGCGAGAGGACTATGGCCGGGCTCAACACGGCTAGGGCGCGCGGTCGCTACGGAGGGCGGCCAAAGGCCATGGATGATAAGAAGGTCAGGATGGCGAAGTCCATGCTCGTCGATCAGTTCAATACTGTGGCCGACGTGTGCGAGGCGCTTGGGGTGTCCCGCTCCACGCTGTATAAGTATGTAGGTCCGGGAGGTACCGGACCGGTTCACTGGCGCGAAGATTCATCTGAGGAATCTGGAGACAAGGGAGACTCAACATGACCATGATGACCGCCACTACGGTACCTACGGTAGCGGAGCCCGAGACCTCGACCGTGACCGGCACGCGGACGATGCCACCCTACAACGTAGTGCTCTTGAATGACGACGATCACAGCGTGGACTATGTAATAAGGATGCTAGGGGATCTGTTCGGGCACTCGCGCGAAAGAGGAGTTAGGATAGCACAGGAGGTACACACCACCGGCAGAGCTATCGTTGCGACCACCGATCTGGAAGAGGCGGAGCTCAAGCGGGAGCAGATCCACGGCTACGGCCCCGATCCGATGATCGAACGTTGCAAGGGATCTATGTCTGCGGAATCCACCTCCGGCTGACCAGTGGGAACTACCCATAGGTACTCTACACCTTCTTTTGGGCCTCCTTGAAGAGCCTGAAGGAATAGCTACGTGGATGCTGTTGAGGCTACGGATAGAGCCGCTCCAGGTCCGTTGGATGGGCCTAGAAATGGTACGAGCGGGCGAATTCCAGTACAACAATACGTGGTAAACCTTCTTCCCCATTCTCAAGATGCTAGCAGAGCGTGCGCGATATGCCCCAGATACTCTTCCTTGTTTGACACCGTATACGGTATTAAGATGTTGACACCATAAAAGGTGTCAAAAGCGCGTCATGAGCAGCGACTCGGAGGAGAAGTCATGGAGGACCGTCTACTACAAGAACGCTTCGGGCAAGGTTCCAGTGAGGGAGTTCATCGAGGAGCAGGACGCGAAGACTCAGGAGCGTATTCGAGCCGATCTCGGACGGCTGCGGAGGTTTGGAACGGCTCTGGGTTTTCCGTATGTACGCAAGCTCGAAGGCAGGGAATTTTGGGAGCTCAGGACACGGGTCGGCGGTGAAGTCTAACGGACTTTTTACTTCGCTTACTCGGGGAGGAAATTCGTGCTTTTGCACGCTTTCCAGAAGAAGAGTCAGAAGACCCCGCAGAAGGAGCTGGATACTGCGGAGGCGAGGATGAAGGATTACATAGAGCGCCACAACAAGAGCCGCAGGAGGAAACAATGATCGCAGGAAACCCCCGGGACGACATAAATCCGGAAGTAGAAGAAGACGTAGAGGGGCACTTCGAGGGCCTTTACGAGCGGGACGAAGAGTTCCGTAGGGCGTGGGATTCGAGAAGGCTGCAGCGCGAGCTGGGCGACAGGCTCCTACAGCGCAGGCTCGAACTCGGGTACTCCCAGCGAGAGCTGGCCGAGAAGGTGGGGACGAGCCAGAACCGGATCTACCTCATAGAAAGCGGTGAGGCTAACCCGACCCTCGATACCCTCGGCAGGCTAGCCGAGATCCTGGATGCACGTCTGACGGTGGATCTCAACGCACCCGCCTCATGACCTCCGTCTCCGAGGGTAAGTCGCTGCTTTACACTACCGTCGGAGGCTTGGATGTGTAGCGTCCTAGAACCCGTCTATCTGGACAAGGTCAGGAACTTGGATTCGGGAAGGGAGTACGGTAATGCGAGGAGCGCCCACGGGCTATCTATGCGCCCCTCCCCTGCCTCTTCCCGCAGATCCCCGTTTTCCGCACATCGGTAGCCTCATGCTTTCCGTACCACTCTTGCAAACTTTTTCTGGTACGAGTCTCCCAACCTTATTTAGCCTACTGCGGATCCGCATTAGGAGCATGAGAGCAAAAACTCGTAACGTAAGGAGTGTCCGTTACGAGTCACGCCTAGTGGTGGCATTGACGCTCAATGTGTCCAGTTGGTAGACGGATATGGTTTCGTTCGCTCACTCGCTGCCATCTACCTACCCTCCTAGACACGGAGCGCGATGGTAAGCACGGCCGCCGCGGCGAGGCTGGCTACGACCCGCAGATGGTTCCATGCGGTCCACTTCCTCACGTACTCGTTCCAGCGATCCATAGCCTCGGCACTTTCGGGGTTCAACGCTGCGAGCCTATTATTGAGCGGGACATTGCGCGCGGCCGTTACCCCGATGGTGCCTACTAGGTAGAGTATTCCTCCTGCGAGTACCAGGGCCGCTGACTGCTCGCCCAAGGAGAGCACCGCCCACACGATCAGCACGAGGCAGGCTGCGGCCGTCCCGAACAGTGTCATCATGAAGGGAGGAGTGACGGCCAGGATGTTGATCGACTGCATAGCGGCGATCCCCTGCGCGGGCGGTAGCCGCTTGAGCGCAGGCATCACGAAGCTGGAGAAGGCGAAGAGGACCCCCGCGTTTAGCCCGCAGCCAAGTGCCGAGAGGAGTGTCAGTACAAAGAGAAAGCCATCTATCATCTGAACCTCCGGGTTAGCCGAGTGCGACAACAAAGCACGCAAGCGCCAGCAGCAGTGCCATCGGTCCCCACAAGAATCTCTCCCAGGGACTAGACGAGGCGAAGTTCGCGACCGCGCTGAGGGTCATCATGGCGACGAGTGCCCAAGTCCCCAGCGGGGGATATCGAAAGGCGGACTGGCTTCCCAATACCCGGCCCGACCGAGGATGACGAGGAAGCGGCGACCAAGAGCACCACGTACGAGACGGCACTTGCGATCCGGAGCCTTGGCGGCAGCACCCTCATGAACACCGCCCCGTCGCCCTCGAAAACGAGCTCATGGGCCATCCCTCGGTCGCCGAGGCAGCCGTCATCGCCGTCGCCCACCCGCGCTGGCAAGAGCGTCCGCTGGCCGTGACAGTGCTCAAGGAGGGCGAGAGTGCGACGGCGGAGGACCTGCTCTCCCACCTCTCGAAAACCTTCCCGAAGTGGTCGCTGCCAGACGCCGTCGAGTTCGTCGCTGAGATACCGCGCACCTCCACCGGTAAGTTCAAGAAGCTCGCCCTGCGAGAGCAGTTCGAGGGCTATGCATTGCCCGATGCCGAACGATAACAACCTCGAGAGCAGCCCAGCTCATCCAGTGTAGCTTCTGTTTATAGTGTGCTCAGCGTCGTCCACTACTCCCCTTTCTCCCCTTCCCGGAGCTTCCCGGAGATAGGCCACCTGCGATGCTAGTCATTCGACCGCTCTATACAGAACGCTCTACCGTCTTCGGCTGCCCCGGTACCGCAGAGAGACAAGAAGACCAAGGCCGCCAAGGGCTCCTGCGAAGAGCAATAACATGGCGTCAGGCACGCTTCCGAGGCCCATACCCCCGGTATCCGGCATCACGATGGCTTCGCTGGACTCACCCGTGCCCGCCCCCGAGCCCTGGAGGCCCAGGCTCGCGAGCATCGCGTCGTGGATATGCGTATTTTCGTAGACTCCCACGAGGCTCTCTCCGCCCGGACCCATAGCAGTTACGGGCACGTCCTCGGCGCTATGGTTGGCGGTGGTCCAGTCCACGAGGAACTCCGCATCGGAGTTGGCCACGGGGAAGGGTCCATCTTCGGCCGTGCGTCCCTCACCCGATTCGTTAGGATAATCCGGGTCGTCCTGGATCTCGTTCGTGTCTTCGATGGCTAGGCCGCCGGTCTCGTGATCGGCGGTAACTATTACCAGCGTGTCGGGGTGGCTCTCGGCGTAGGACT
Source organism: Rubrobacter aplysinae (assembly GCF_001029505.1). Classification (NCBI taxonomy): domain Bacteria; kingdom Bacillati; phylum Actinomycetota; class Rubrobacteria; order Rubrobacterales; family Rubrobacteraceae; genus Rubrobacter; species Rubrobacter aplysinae. The sequence goes on from NZ_LEKH01000009.1 coordinate 4,288, forward strand.
TCGCAACGCCGACAGCGCCATCAAGAGCCTGCCCGGCCTCTACCGTAAGCGGAGCATTGCTCTGGTGGGCCATCTCGTCTATGCCCTCACCCTCGACCATGAGGAAAAAGCCCTCCGGGTTCTGTGAAAGCGTGCCGATGGCTTTCTCCGTCATCTCTGGCAGCGGCACCGAAGGATCATAGGAGGCACCTTCGTCTTCCGGCCCTGCCTGGAACATCTCCTCGTTTGCGAAAAGTCCGAGAAGCTTCGAGCCAGAAGCAGACTGCAGACTCTGAGCGTCCGTGATGTACTCGTAGCCAAGCCCCTGCGCCTGCTCGACCAGGTTACCCTCTTCTCCGGCGCTCTTCTCCTCCGGGTCCGCCGCCGGCTCGTCCGGGAAAGCTCCCGCGTTCCCCTCCGGATACCAGTAGTCCTCACCACCGCCGAGGATCACGTCTGGCTTGCTCCCGGTCAGGTACTGGCGGGCGATCTCGCTTTGCTTATCCCGGTCTTCTACGTGGGCACCGAACGAGGCCGGGGTAGCATCGGTTACCTGGCTGTCGGTAACCACCCCGGTAGCCTTACCCGCGGCCCCGGCTTTTTCGAGCACGCTGGGCACCGTGTTCCCGTTCTCATCCACGCCCACGGCGCCGTTGAAGGTCTTTACCCCGGTTGCTATGGCCGTACCCCCGGCTGCGGAATCTGTAACGAATGCCTCCGGGTCGCGCGGCGTGGTCTCGGACCTTCCAGCATAGGGCATGGAGTCCATGGCCAACTGTCCTTCGGTACCGACCGTCGAGTAGCGTATGAGATCCCGATGGGATGTGCCCATCCCGTCACCCACGAACACGATGACATTTTTCGCGGTCCCGGTAGGAGTATCAGCGACATTACCGACCTCATCGGCTTCATCAGCCTGTGCGAGGCGCTCTGAAGGGCCGGTCAGCATCAATATGCAGAAAACGCAGAAAGCCAGACCGAACAGAAATCCGGTAACTCTTATAGCATGAAGCAAAACTGCTCCTCCCTTAGCAATCCCCAAATCAACCCGGCCGCCATAAGCCACTACGATAGTATGCTCTTTGAGAACACCGGGCACAAGTATAAGAGTGCCTGACGGCGCAAGCAATTCTGAAACGCTGAGGATTACCGAGGATCTAGCGTGTCAAATACAGTGGCTTCTAGCCTGCTCACAGGTCTGTGGTGGATAATCCGTGCTTGCTGCTTTAGCGGCTCTAGAGACATCCATACTCTCGTGCTAGAGGCTAACGGGGTAACAAGGTTAGGCCCAAAGATAGCGCGTCTATACTTATACTCACCATTCCTGCTCTCTGGTAATCTCCCGCATGTATTAGGAGAAAAGCAAGCTTTGCGGAAAATCTACCGGAGGGGAGGGTGAGAATATGAGCCAGGAGGAAGGCTCTAGAAGAGAGGCTCTGGAAGAGCCCTACATACCGGCCTCACAATCGTTGCCGGAGATCACGGTCAAGGCCATCGCGCTCTGCATACTGCTATCGGCGCTTCTGGCCGCGGCCAACGCCTACCTCGGACTGAAGGTTGGCCTCACCGTCTCGGCCTCTATACCGGCAGCCGTGATCTCGATGGCCGTGCTGCGCTTCTTCCGTGAGCACAACATCCTGGAGAACAACATCGTCCAGACCTCCGCCTCCGCCGGGGAGGCGCTCGCTGCAGGCGTGATCTTCACCCTGCCCGCGCTGGTCCTGCTCGGCTACTGGCAGAGCTTCGAGTTCCTGCCGGTTGCGGCCATCGCGCTGTGTGGCGGGGTACTCGGCGTAATATTCACCATCCCTTTGAGGCGGGCCCTGATCATAAACGCCCGGTTGCGCTTCCCAGAAGGTGTCGCAACCGGTGAAGTTCTCAAGTCCGGCACCGAGGGAGGCCAGGGAGCGAGAAATGTTGCCCTGGCCGGGGTGGCGGCCGCGCTGCTGAACCTGTGCCAGACGGGCTTTGGGGTAGTCTCCTCTACGGTGGCGGGCGGCTTCTCCGCCGGACGGGCCGTCTTCGGCGTCGGCAGCGGTCTCGGGGTGGCGCTACTCGGGGTCGGCTACATAGTCGGGATCAACATAGCCGTGCTCGTTTTCCTCGGCGGAGCGGTGGCCTGGCTGGTAGGGATCCCGCTCTACACCGCGTTCGCAGACCCGGCTGCCATATCCGAGCTTACGGGTGGCGCGGGGGGCTATGCCGCAGCAGAGGCTATCTGGAGCGAGCGCATCCGCTACCTCGGCGTCGGCGCCATGGCCGTCGGCGGGGTGTGGGCCCTGGTCTCCGTATTCCGCCCCGTGATCGACGGCGTCCGCTCCTCCATTGAGGCGGTACGCCGGGCTCGCCGGGGCGAGGATACCGGCCTCGCGCGCACCGACCGCGACACCCCGATAAACATCCTCCTCTACGGGACGCTCGCGCTTACCGTGCCGATCTTCCTGGTATTCTTGCTCGTCGTCGACCCCGCCGCCCTCGGCATCGGCGGTGGCTCCTACGCGTTGGTCATCATCTTCGGCGTGGTCTTCGCCTTCGTCGCCGGCTTTCTGTTCTCCTCTGTCGCCGGCTACATGGCGGGCCTCGTAGGCTCCTCGAACAACCCGATCTCCGGCGTGACCATAGCAACGGTGCTCGCGGTGTCCCTGATACTACTCGCCTTGCTCGGCGGCCAGATAGACCTCGGCGTCGACAGCTCCGAGGCAACCGCAGCGGCGGCGACAGCAATCCTGGTCGCTGGCGTGGTCTGCTGCGCCGCGGCCATAGCCGGGGACAACATGCAGGACTTGAAGGCCGGAAACATAGTCGGGGCCACGCCCTTCAAGCAGCAGATAGTGCAGATAGTCGGCGTCGTGACGGCGGCCCTGTGCATAGCCCCGATACTCGCCGTCCTGTACCAGGCCTACGGCCTCGGAGACTCGCTCCCGAGAGCTGGCATGGACCCCTCACAGGCCCTGCAGGCCCCCCAGGCCACGCTCATGGCCTCGGTCTCGCGCGGAGTGCTAGGCGGCGGGCTTCCGTGGGGGATGTTCGCGGTTGGTGCTGCGCTCGCGGCGGCGATCATAGCCGTGGACCAGACGCTTGCCCAGCGTGGGGCGAACTTCCGCACCCCGGTACTCGCCGTGGCGGTCGGGCTGTACCTCCCGCTTGAGCTGTCGGTCCCGATCTTTATCGGGGGCCTGGTCTCCTACCTGGTGGGACGCAGGCTCGCGGACCGGGGAGAGACTAGCACCTCCCGCGGCGGCATCCTGTTCGCCTCCGGACTTATAACGGGCGAGGCACTCATGGGCATCCTGCTAGCGATTCCATTCGCCGCCGCCCAGAGCGCGGAGATACTCCTCATAGCGCCTGACACCCCGGCCTTTACGCTCATCGCCAATGTGCTCGGCGTCGCCCTGTTCGCAGTCTTCGCGTTCTGGCTGTACCGCGTGGCAACGGGCAGGCGTTGAGAATTTTCCGAGTGGAAACAAAGTATCTCCGAGGTGAAGCATCTTGTGAAATAGCTTGGGTATTCTTAAGAAAGCGGACGGCAGAGGCAATGGAAATGGGAGCATGCCGTAAATTTCAGGGACAGTGATTACGTGCATGGTGCCCTGGCTAAGGGTTAACGACGCGCCGCGTTCAGGCTCCGTGCCTAATGCACTTGCCTCCCTACGGAGCGATCTACACTAATGACGCGAAACGCGAGCCACTTGCTATGGGAGATTCGGTTACGGTCAACTTGGCTGGACCACGGCCTGCCCGATTACTATTGTGTCTTTCATGCTATCCTGCCGGTCTTGGGGAGCCAAGCGAAGGAGGGTTTCGAGATGCCCGGCAACAACGAGATATGTAGTATGGAAGCCGTCGAGCTCAGGGGTCGTATACGAAACAAGGAACTCTCGCCGGTTGAGGCTGTGGAGGCGGTGCTCGACCGAATGGAGAAACTAGACCCCACTCTCCACGCCTTCTGCACGCCAACCCCTGAGAGGGCCCGCGAGCAGGCTCGACGCGTGGAGGACGAGATTCACCGGGGCGAAGATGCCGGGCCGCTCGCTGGAGTGCCCGTGGGCATAAAGGACCTCGTGGCCACGAAAGGCGTTCGTACGGTCATGAGCTCGCACGCATACAAAGACTTCATACCCGGGGAAGACGACGTCGCGGTCGAACGCCTCAAGGACGCTGGCGCGATAGTCTTGGGCAAGACCAACGTCCCGGAGTTCGGCTACAGCGGCGTGGGTCACAATCCGGTATTCGAAACTACTACCAACCCGTGGGACACGAACCTTACGCCTGGCGGATCCAGCGCCGGTTCCGGGGCCGCGGTGGCCTCTGGCATGGGACCTATAGCGGTGGGTAGCGACGGCGGCGGCTCGGTCCGTATCCCGAGCAGCTTCTGCGGACTCTACGGCATGAAGCCTTCGATGGGGCGGGTCCCCCTGTACCCTGGCTGTCGCGACCAGCAGTTCCCCGGTCTCTCCAGCTGGGAGTCCTTGGAGCACATAGGCCCGATGAGCCGCACCGTCCGTGATGGCGCGCTGATGCTTTCCGTGATGGCTGGCCCGGACGATCGGGATCGTCACAGCCTGCCCGAGCCTCACTTCGACTGGATAGAGACGCTACAGGGAGACTTACGTGGGCTGAAGGTAGCCTACAGCCCGAACCTGGGCTACGCTCCGGTCGATCCGTGCGTGCGCGAGGTGGTCGGAAAGGCCGCGAAGGTGTTCGAGGAGGATCTCGACTGTACCGTCGAGGAGGCTAACCCGGGCTTCGACGACCCTTACGATGCCTTCTGGGGGCTGGTCGCCCTGGATACGGACCTCGCGGGTATGCGCGAGATGGCCAGCGAGCTTGGAGACAGGATGTCGCCGCATCTCGTGGATTTCCTGGAGCAGGACTGGAAGGCGGAAGATCTCACGAATGCCGTGATGAAACGTAAGGCCGTCTACAACAAAATGTGGCGTTTCATGAGTGACTACGACCTGCTCCTCACCCCCACACTACCCGTACCGCCGTTCGAGACCGGCATCCAGGGGCCTGGAGTAATAGACGGGCACGAGGTCGAGCCACTCTACTGGCTCTCTCTTACCTTCCCGATCAATATGACAGGCCAGCCCGCCGCCACCGTGCCTGCGGGGTTCACCCCCGAGGGACTGCCGGTCGGGATGCAGATCGTGGGGCGGCACCTGGACGACCCGCTGGTACTGAGAGCCTCTGCCGCCTTTGAGAAGGCAAGGCCCTGGGCAGATCGCTGGCCGTCGCTGCTCGATGAGGTGAGAGCGTAGGAACCCGCGGGGCTCTCGGTAGGGGCTTGCGAATGATATCCAGCAGGCACCCGGGGTCGCCGAGTACGGTAGGAAAGGTTACCTGACACTCGTTCTCGACGGCCTGTCTGGGATGCAAAAATTCGCGGCATGGCCGGGACCCGGAGGTCCAGAGAAAGGATTTTAGTATGGCTTATGAAACGGGCTTTGGAGCAGTCCCGGAGAATCTGGGTGCGATACGGCAGGGCCGCCTCCACCATCCTGGTGACCATGTCGAGCCCTCGGGCCGCACTATTTTGAAAGGCGGTAAGGTGATCGACCCCGCAAACGGGGTCGAGGACGAGTTGGACGTCGCATTCCGGGAGTCCCGCATCGAGGAGGTTGCCGGAGAGGTGAGGCCGGGACCCGGCGACCGCGTCTACGACGTGAGGGGGCTGCAGGTGTGGCCCGGGCTCATAGACATGCACTTACACCTCGGCGACCTTTTCGAGGCGAGCTCTTCCCCAATCTTTGAATCCGTAGCCGACGGAGTTACGGTTGCCCTCTCACCAGGAGCCGGCAACTCTTTCATGTCACCGGCTTTACTAGGCGCCGAGGTAGACCGTGGCGTGCCGCTCGACATGGGTCTTTATCTCGGAGGGCCCAACGTAATGGGAAGTCGGCTCTCTGTGGATGAGCTAGTCCCCCTGTTCCAGGGTGATCTTTCTGAAGAGGTCGCTTCAGAGAAAATGACGCGCAACCCTGTTGCTTACGCGACCGCTCCCCTGACAGTGGGCCTCAAGGATCACATGGGTCACTTCATTGCAGATGACGAGACTTTGGATAGTCTATTCGAGGTCGCATCGCGCGCCGGGCTGGTCTTCATGAGTCATGCCCAAGATCCCGAGCACGGCGAGCGGCTGGTCGAGCTTTCCAATGGCCGGCCGCTACATCTTACACACTGCACCGCGGCGGGTTCGGGCAGTCATGGCGACGCTAGAGAGGGGATGCAACGCTTCATAGAGATGATGAAGCAGGACCATATCTCGGGTGATCTGATGACCGCCCACCTACGGCCGGGGCTGGGAAACCGCGAGGGCATCCTAATAGATGCCGGCGCGCAGCAGCTCGCCCACGAGGCTCTGGCGGATGGCACCGTCGAGGTGCTTATCTCCGATGGACAGTGTGACGCGACGATGAAGGGCTTTGGAGATACCCGGGACAATGTGCCCGCGCTACTGGAGCTGGTAGAGCAAGGCGTCTTATCATCTTCTCGCTCTGTAGCGACGATGACGAGCAATGTGACCAGACTGCTCGCAGACCTGACTCATCAGGAGTGGTGGACCAAAGAACTTGGCCATCTGGGCAACGGTGCGCGAGCCAATATTACCGTCGTAGACCCATTCGACAAGATGCCCACCTTCGTCTTCGTAAATGGCTCTATGGCAGCCATGGAGGGTCGGCCCATTAGAGAAGCGAGCGGCGCGGGTGGCTGGGTCACGAAGTTCGGTATTCTGGAGCGTACCGGGGTAGGCGATCTCTCCGCCTTTCGCTACGAGACCGGATAAACACGAAAGGTACTCGGTCTAGCGTACGATCGTTTCGGAGCTTGGCAGTCCCAGGGACCTCCCGACAGCGAGCAACTGGGCCTCGTTTCCCGGTCGGGCCGCTACCTGAACAGGACCGTCCTCCGTGGGCACCGCAAGGGCGGGCCAGCCGAGTTCGTTGTAGAGAGGCGTGTGCCGCAGGAGCCTCAAGCTGGTTATGAACTCATCGTGCTCAAAGTCCGAGAGTGCAGATTCGAGCAGAGGCGCGGCCCCGTCTAGCAGAGGACCTACTAGCACTTCCGCTCCCTCCACGGCCTGTAAGAACCTGCTACGCCAGGCTTCGATCGTTTGGCGCGCCTGGTCCGCGCCATCGAAGGAGAGGTCGAATTTCCAGCGTAGATCCTTGCCGTAGCGTTCCGGATCCGCTTCGTAACGCTTCCCATGAACCTCCCAGACCTGCTCTCGGAATAGGGTCCAGTGTTCCGCTGGTAAGTCCGGCACCTCTAGATCGACGCCAATACGGCTCACCCGGAGATCGGAGGGGTCGGGCAGCTCGTCTAGCCCTAGTACCTGCTGTAGATCTTCGATACCCGCAGCCAGGTAGCCTAGAGAGTCATATGACGCCGCGAGAGGGAAGATACCTCCCATCGGCGCGGCACCGTTGGTGAGCTTTAATCCGTATACACCGCAACACGCGGCCGGTATACGTACGGAGCCACTAGTATCTGTACCTACGGCTAGTCTGCAGACGCCCGCCGAAACGGCCGCGGCTGAGCCTCCGCTAGATCCTCCGGCTGTTCGAGATCTATCTCGAGGGGTGAAGATTGCCCCATAGTGTGGATTGTAGCCACTCACGCCGTAGGCGAACTCGTTCAGGTTGGTCTTGCCGAGGACTATAGCTCCCTCGGCCTCCAGAGCGTCGACTGCGGGCGCGTTGCGCTCCGGTACATGGTCGGCGAAGATCTTCGAACCGTATGTGGTCCTAAGCCCTGCAGTATCCACCAGGTCCTTTACGCCTATCAGGAGGCCGGAGAGTCGTCCGCCCCGTGGAGCTTTCGCCTGAGCTAAAACCCGGTCCCGGTCCACCTCTATGAAGGCGCCGAGATCGGGGTCCATGAGATCTAGCGCCGCCAGAGCCTCATTCTGCGACATAGCCATCCTCCCTGTTCGACTCTCTCCGACTTCTCCGCCCCACCGAGGCGCGCTCAGTCTTCTGAGTCTAAACGATTGCTTGTTCTTACGCTGTCCGCTACATTTCCCGCTAAGGTTCTCTGGGATTGTCGTCTTGGCAAGTACCACTAGGGGCCGGGCGGAGGGAGCGTCAATATTCGGTGACGCGTGATCTACGAAGGGCACTTGCCGCTTCTAAAGTGTGATCGGCGCGTGAGGGAGGGGCAAGATGAGAGGTAGAACACGGATATTTCCGGAATTTCTTGCGGTTGTAGCCGCTGGCTTCATCCTGTACGGGGTCATGCTGGCCTTGGAAGGACCGCTCGGGCGGAGTTCACCGCTCTTCTCGTTCGAGACTTGGTTGGCAAAGGCTCCAGACAATCTTCTATACCGGCTGCTCTGGCTCCTTGGCGATGTCTCTGAGGCTGAGTTTTACGCTGGTGTGTTTGGCGGCGTAGGTCTCCTGGCCTTCGCCTTTATCGCTTACCGGCTTGACCAGGCTGGCTCTAGATGGAGAGGATTCCCCATATCCTACGGTACTGGACTGTGGCCCTGGGTCCTGGCCGCCTCGTCTCTGGGGCTCATCATTTCCGTGTTTTTGTTCGGCGGTTTCCTCTCCGGTGGGTGGGTCCCGACATTCGTGCCGTTTGTCAGCGTGCCCGCCGGTGTCGTCTTCATCTATGGTAGAGGGTGGAAGAACGTTTTTACGGGCGGCATTCTGGGAGGCCTGGTCACGTTCCCCATCGCCTACCTGACCATCCAGTATCTTCTGGCACCCTTTGGGCTCCCGCCAGTGATAGGGGCCGTGACCGGTATGTGGCTCGGGGCGATCATCGTCTTCGAGCTTTGCCGCTTCCTGCCCTGGATGACCCGCGAAGATGCCCCCATCGAAGGTGATGATATCCCGGAGACGGAGGCGGGGGCGAGCGTCCAGGAATCTTCTCCGCTCAATGTCCCGGGTACAAGAGGCTGGTTCGGTCGGAGAGTGCTCGCTGAGTTCTCCGAAGCCCAGCTCTATGGCAACGAGTTAGCCTCGGCCGGCTTGATCCTGGGCACCCTCCTAACCTGGGCGCTCAACCCCCTGCACCCGGCGCTAGGGTCCGGCCTCCTTCCCGCTATCATCCTAAGCCAGGTGCTCACCGCCGCCATCGGCCTTCTGCTTTACTACGGCGGATGGCAGAGCAACGAGTGGTACCCGACGTTCGTGCCCGTTGTGAGCGTGGCCCCCGCAGCGGTCTTGACTTACGGTGGAAGTATGCAAAGCATAATCGCCGGCGCCGTGCTTGGAGCTATCGCCGGACCTCCGGTAGCGCAAGCCATCATAAAGCGGTTACCCGATCACTGGCACCTCTTCATTGGTAACACGTTCTCGATGGCAATCTGCACGCTAATCATAATCCCGATACTCGGGCTCCTGCCAGGGTTCGAAGTAGTGTCAGCTTAACTGACGCCGGAATAGCGCATGGGAGTCTATGCTTGCCAATGTCAAAACCGGGTTGTTATAGGACGCGTCGTCTCGTAGGCTTGGATGGCCTGCAACACGAGCGCATCGGCATACCTGGTTCCTGCAATCTGTAGCCCCATCGGGAGCCTGTCCAAGAATCCGCAGAGTACGGTGGCTGTCGGCTAATGGCTCAGGTTGAGTGGGTATGAGAACGGGGTCCACTTTGTCCAGCGTTCTCCTGCTTCTTCTGGGCCGGGCGACTCGACACCGGTATCGAACGCCAGGAGCAGGACAGTGGGGATTAGCAAGAGGTCGTAGTAGCGCGGGAGGAATCGCCCTCAGGACCGTGAGTTCTCCGCGGCGCTCGCCTGCATTCAGATACTCCAGGACGGAGCAGTTCTCGTCTTGACCCGCGATTTCTATCTACCTCGTTCGCCTAAGGCGTGCTCAAAAACTCTTGCCAGCTGGAGAACGCCCAGCTCGTTCTTGTACCTTCCTACTATCTGCAAGCCCACGGGCAATCCCTCGAGCGTAAAGCCACAGGGAACCGAGATCGCGGGTAACCCGGTAACCGTGATGTAGTAACAGGAACGCATCCAGTCTATATACGTTTCTAGCTCCACGCCGTTTATCTCGGTAACGTAGCGTTGTTCTATGTCGAAAGGCGGGACCTGTGTGGTAGGCAGGATGAGGAATTCGTATTTCTCCATGAACTCGCGCGCCTTGTGGTAGAGGCTCCCGCGCAAGCGCTCGGCTTCTCCCACCTGACGCCCACTGAGTCGACGGCCTTCCTCTATGTTCCAGACGACGGTATCCTTGAGCGCCTCCCGATTACCATCGAGCAGATGTCCGTACGAGAGCTCGAATTGCCAGGCTCTCCAGACCTTGAACACCTCATCTGCGCCGGAGAGGTCTGGCTCGGCCTCCTCGACAACGCACCCGATACTCTCGAAGACCCCGCGCTTGGACTCAAAGCTATCCGTCACCCGGGAGTCGAACGGCAAACCTCCAAGATTCCTGCTCCACGCTATACGCGTGCCGCCAAAGTCGCGTTCGAGCAGGCTTCCAGAGCCTTTAACGGTCTCGCTGATGGATAGTGGCGCGCGGATGTCCGGACCCGAGATGGCTTCCAGAACCAGCGCCACGTCTCCGACGGTACGGCCCATCGGGCCGTCAACCGAGAGCGGCGACCAGGGGGCATCCGAGGGCCAGGTGGGCACCGTACCTGGTGACGGTCGCAAGCCGACCACGTTACAGAAGGCGGCGGGGTTCCGGAGCGAGCCGCCCATGTCGCTACCGTCGGCGAGCGGGATCATGTCACAGGCGAGGGCGGCCGCCGCCCCGCCACTCGACCCGCCGCACGTTTTGGAGAGGTCGTATGGGTTCCTGGTCTCACCAAAAACTTCGTTGAAGGTCTGCGAGCCCGCGCCGAACTCGGGGGTGTTGGTCTTGCCGATGGTAATGGCCCCCGCCCCTCTCATCCTCTGTACTATGAGGGCGTCCTCTTCCGGAACGAAGTCCTTGAAGACCTGCGAGCCGTAGGTGGTCCGGATCCCCCTGGTAGGGAATAGATCCTTGTGGGCCACCGGCAGCCCGTGGAGCGGACCAACGTCTTCGCCCCGGCCAAGCGCCTCGTCCGCAGCCCGAGCATCACTCATGGCCCGCTCGGGGACCAGGGTGACTATGGCGTTGACCCGGGGGTTGAGCCGCTCTATGCGTTCCAAGTACGCCCCCATGACCTCGACCGCGGAAAGCTCTCGGCTCCGTAGACGGTGGGCCAACTCCACGGCGGTAAGGGGGCATATCTCGGACACCCGCCCGGCATCCTTTTCTCCCGTAACACTGGGGATGCTGGATCCCGGCTCCCTAGACGGCTTAGACAACCCCCAAATACTCCTCGGCGAGCGCGACGTAGAACCGGATACCCTCCAGATACTTCTCCACGTCTATCCACTCGTCGGGCTGATGGGCCATGCCGGGCTCGCCCGGGCCGTAGATCAGCGTCGGTAAACCTAGTTGGGGGACGTAGACAGAGGCATCCGTGTAGTATTTGGCGCCCTCTGGGGTGAGATGCTGACCGAGACGCCTCTTTGCGGTATCCAGACACAGTCCTATAAAAGGATCGTCTTCGGGAGTGGACACCGGGGCCATGTCGTTAACCACCCTGACCTCGTAAGAAGCCCCCGTACTGCTACATACCTCCGCAAGCGCCCGTTCGATCTCCGAGAGCACCTCTTCGTGGCTCTGGCCCGGCACCGTACGGAGGTCCAGGGTCGCGCTACACCCGTCGGCGACCACGTTGGCCTTGACGCCGCCCTCTATGGTCCCGACGTTGATGGTCGGTCCTCCGAGTAGCGGATGCTCCTCGTGGCTGAAGGAGTGGCCCTCCAGCCAGTTGAGAAAGTGCCTCATCTTATCAATGGCGTTGACGCCGTTCTCCGGCATCGAGCCGTGGGCCGTCCTACCGGAGATCGAGACCTCCACCCACAGCGTCCCCTTGTGGGCGACGAAGGCGCCGTTTGCGCTGGGCTCGCCCACGACTAGCGCCGTGGCGTCGTCCATCTGACCCTTTTTCACCACCTCATGGGCGCCGAGGCCGTCCACCTCCTCGCCGACGGTGCCGACGAACCGCAGCTCCCCCCCGAGCCGGGTGCCGGAACGCCGCAGATATTCGAGGGCGAGCACCATGGCCGCGACGCCGCCTTTCATATCCGTGGTGCCGCGGCCGTACATCCTACCCTTGGCAGACTCTCCGCCAAGAGGCTCGTGCTCCCAGCTAGCGTTCCCTAAAGGCACGGTGTCGAAGTGTCCGCTGTATACGAGTACCCGGCCCTCTATGGAGGCCTCACCGGGAAGACTGGCCAGTAGGTTCGTGCGACCTTTCTGCACTTCATGCATCTCGGCGGTCACCCCGGCCGCCGCGAGACGCTCCTCGATCTTCTCGGCTACCGCGTGCTCGTCGCCTGGCGGGTTGATGCTCTCTGTCTGGACCAGCGACTGGAGAAACGAGACTGCTTCATCTCTATCAAGTATGTCGAATACTCTTTGCAATTACGGTAGCCCCCTTCACGATATTAGCGGCAATTAGCGGCAGCCAGGTGGCTCTGGATTCTAGAGCTTCGCCGTGTCCGGTGTCTGCTTCTCCAGATATTCCTGATCGTCGCTGGCATCCACGTATTCGTCCACGGTAACTTTATCCTGGGGCGACGTAAGATACGTCAGGGCGATCACGACCACGATATTCGCCAACAGCCCCATGATGCCCGCGTTGATCTCGAACGGGGCGGCCACGCCGGAGAATTGGAAGAAGTAGTTGATGGCTACCCCCACCGCCAGTCCGGTGGCGATCGCCACGGGGGTGGCGCGCCGCCAGTAGAGGGCGCTGTAGACGCCCGGAGCGAACTGCACTATAGAGCCGTAGGCCCCGAGCAGGAGAGCTATGAGCCCCTGACCGCCGAAGATGGTCACGAGATAGGCCAGTGCTCCTATGAACACGACCAGCAGCCGCATCGTCCTGAGCGTAGCCCTTTCGGACATGTTGGGCCTGGTGGTTTTGACGACGCCGTCGTGGAACTCCAGGGCCGCGCTGTGGGTAATGGCGTCGGCCGAGGACATGGCGGCGGCGAGCGCCCCCGCCCCGACCAGCCCGTAGAGCCATCCCGGAAGCTCTAGCACGGTCGTGATCAGGTACGGGAGCACGTTGTCCGGGTTACCGTCGAGCTGGGCGTTCGTGACTACCCCGACGGCCGCGAAACCCACGAGCAGGAGCGGCACGACGAACAGGGCGAAGATCGGGTATGCGAGGACCGTCTTCTTTGCGGTCTTCGCGTCTGTCGCGTAGGACTTTGAGAACAGGTGGGGCCACATGATAAGCCCTACGCCGGAGACCAGGATGATCGTCGTGTACGCCACGGGGGACATCGTGGACCCCTCCGCGCCGAGCAGCAGGAAGTCTGGCTTCTCTCGGGCGACGCTGGCGAACATCTCCCCGACCCCGCCGTGGAGCTGGTAGACGATGGTAAGCCCAACCGTCCAGGCTATTACGATCATGAGCACGCCCTGGAACACGTCCGACCACGCCGCCGCCCTCAGCCCTCCGGTCGCCACGTACAGCACCACTATGCCGTAAGCGGCGAGGGCGCCGAGCCATATCGGCACTCTGTCTTCGGTCATGACGTTGAAGATGATCGCCATCCCGGTCATCTGGGTGGCCAGATACTGGATGAACGCGAGCAGGGCGATGACCCCGATCAGCATGGAAAGCGCCTTCAACCGGTATCTTCCGTAGAAGAACCCGGTAAGAGAGTACAGGCCGTGCTTGCGGCCTATGGCCCCTATCTTCGGTGCCAGGATATACCAGGGGATGATGGCGAAGGCGGTGTAGGTCAGTATATAGAGCGCCGGAGCCCCCATCGAATACGACCAGCCGGGCGCCCCGAGAAAAGAGAAGGCGCTGAAGATAGCGCCCCCCATCAAGAACCACATAACAATGAGGCCGAGCCCCCGGCCCGCGGTGGTGAACTCGCTGACCGAGGCCCTGCTGTGCCCCCTGCCAGCAAGAAGACCTACGGCCATGGCAATTACCAGGTAGATGACCATTATGATGAGAGCTATCTGCCAGTTGGGCATGGCTGGTCCTCCTACCTATCCGGGTCCATAAGGTACATGAGCAAGAGTAACGAGAAGACGACGAGTATCCACAGCACGACCCAGAAGAAGACGAACGGCAGACCGAAAACAAAGGGCTCGACCCTGTTTGCAAGCGAGAAAATCGGAAAAATGGTCGGCAAAAAAGCTAGCACCATGACAACTATAAAGATCGTCTGGAACCTTCTACGGCTCATCTGCACCTCCCCATTGGCCTGTAACCTCTCTGTGTCTCTACGTGCCTCTACCCGCTAGGAAAGATCCGGGATCTTTCCTAGCCCTAGCCAGGGCACGAAACTCGACTAAAGTTAGCGGCGGCAACTCTCCCCATTCGTCCAAGCTAACACTAAGGTATATAAGCTATCAAGCGTGATCTGGTATTTTCTATCAGCCCTTGGCGACCATTATCTCGCCCTCTTCGAGGCTCTCCGCCCCCCCCCGGCCTACCATCGCCTTTGCTATGGCTCAGACTTGGATCTACCGGGCACTAGCATTCCTTACCAGGTAGGCTCGGCGGCGAGGATGGCTTCTGCTCCTTTGGTGTTCACCGGAGGGGAGAAGCGGGCGCCCTGGACGTAGTCAAACTCCATCTCGGACAGGAGCCGTAACTGCCCCGGAGTATCCACTCCCTCCGCGAGTACCTCCAGCCCCAGCTCGTGGGCCACGGTGAGCACGGTACGGGCGAATTCCACCGATTTTCCGGCTTCGGGGCGTATGTCGTTCACGAAAGAGCGATCTATCTTCAAGATGTCTATCGGCATCCGGTGCAAGAAGTCTAGAGAGGTTCTGCCGGTCCCGAAGTTTCCTACGATCAGCAGTACCCCGAGCAACTTGAGGCGTTCGAGGACTTGCATTGCTAGCTCGGACTCTTCGACGGCTACCTTCTCTGACACTTCGATCATCAGCGCGTGTGCGGGGAGACCGCTCCTTTCCAGTATGCCTGCGACCTCTTCAGGAAGGCTTTGGCGCAAGAAGGTGCCGGCAGGGAGCTTGAGGCTAACCTTCGGCGGAAAGTGGTTAGAGAAGCGCCCCCGCCACGAGAGTGCCCGCCGGCACGCCTTCTCTAGCGTGAGCAGATCCAGCTCCTGGATGAGCCCGTTGCGCTGTGCCATAGTCGCGAACTCTCCAGGGGGTAGTAAGCCTCGCTCGGGATGGTCCCACCATGCAGCGGCTTCAAAACCTACCACTCCGCCGGTCGCGAGCCACACGATTGGCTGATAGTGCAGGCTTAACTCGTCTCTCGCGACCGCTTTCCTGAGATCCGTCTCCATCCTGAGCATGGAGACTGGTCTCGCGCGCATCGAGGGCTCGAAGATGGCCGGGCGTCCCTCTCCGGCTTCCTTTGAGCGGAACATCGCCGTGTCGGCGTCTCTCAATATCTCCTCGACGGTCCGGTATCCGGAGCAATCCGGGAGAATGCCGATGGAGGGTGTCGTATACAGCTCGTGTCCGTGGAGCATTACGGGCTTTTTGAAAGCCTTCTGTATGCGCTCGACCACGATGTCCGCCACCTGGTGACTTACCTCCCCAGCTCTGTCTACGGTTTCCGTGACGCCCAGGACCAGAACGAACTCGTCGCCCCCGAGGCGGGCCACCATATCTTCGCTTCCGGGACGCACGCAGGCCAACAGTCGCTGCGCCACCACCTCCAAAAGCTCATCCCCTATGTGGTGGCCCAGGGAGTCGTTGACGTTCTTGAACCGGTCCAGATCCAGGAAGATCACGGCAAAGGATCTGGCGGCGTCGCTTGTGGCATTCGGGTGGTGCTTGGAGAGCCGGTGCTCCAACAGCGCCCGGTTTGGTAGACCTGTTAGAGGATCGTGGGTAGCATCGTAGCGCGCCTGTTCCTCGGCGCGGCGGGTTTGCTGCAAAGCGCCCATTAGACGAACGCGAAATTGCCAGAGCAGGAGCAACACTATCGCCGCAGCGGCCATCAGCGTCGAGGCGCCAAATACGAACTCAAAAGCTGAGATCTCTGCCCCGGATGATCTGGCCGCTAGTACCGGGCCCGCCACTACGACTACTACCACCGACACCCACGCCGCGACCATTAGCAGCTTGAAGATGCGCTCTCTAGCATAGGGGATGGCGAGCGCTGCAGCGACCAGCGAGGTGATGGCCGAGGTGGGGAGCAAGGCTGGCTGCAAGGGGACAAGCGCCAAGGAGGCACAGAGTATGGCTGCACAGACCAGGACGATCGCACTCTGTCGATTGTCCTGGCTCACTTGGCCTTTCGCCACCGTAGCTACCAAGGAGAATGCGAGGATCACGGCGCCGCTCAAACCAACCGTGAGATCACCCGTGTACAAGAACACCGCCGCGCAGAACAGTACGAAGGCCACGGAGAATAACTGCAGTGCCCCGAGAACTTGCCAGAGCTGGATGAGCTGTACCTCTGGGTGATCCGCCGGAGCGGTCCCCAGGTCGCCGCCTTCATTACTATTCCCCTCTGCCCAGCCGGCCATTCGCTCCCCGATCTACAGTGCTCTGCGATATGTGAGACGTCCCGGACGACGCCACGTTATCGCCCTGATCCACCTGATTAGCACCCGGCTTACCTCCCAAATCCAGTTTGAGAGCCTGGTTTGAGAGAACTAACCAAGAACCAACGGCTAGTCTCTGCGTACAATAGCCTCCCGGTAGCGTGCGGCACAAGCCTCATGCCAAATGATTACGCCACCTACCCGGTTACGGAGCATACGCTCATACCATTCAGCGGCGCTTCCCCACGAACCTTCCATCGAGCGGACCTCGGCTCCGAGCTCGACAAAGGTCTCGATCTCTTCGAGGATCATCCGCTCGGCTACATCTACCGCCTCGGGCAGCGAGGTGCAGGTGGTCTCCGGGTCTTGCTGGAGGACGATAACGAGGTTGTGGACCTCGCCGCTGGCAAGCTCCTTGTTCAAGGACACCATGTCATTGTGCCAGCAACAGATGTTGTGGGATGCCGCGCTCAGGCGCCTGACGCTCGGCTGTTCGAGAAGCCTTTTTGGCAATCGGACTCCATCCAATGCAGCGAGCACGAAAGTCAAGATGTCTAGCCCCCCGGTTACCGAGCGCATCTCTATGTACTCCGAAAGAGCCGGGCACTCCCCGCGGCGCTGGTAGGAGGTCTCCCTGATGCTGGCGAAGAAGAACTCCCGCATGACCGCCACCAGCCGCCGGTCTACTGGGTTTGCTATCCTCTCCTGGCGGCCGCGGGTCCGCAAACGCTCCAACAGATCCGCTAGCGCGCCGTAGAGACCTTCTCCCCCATCTGGATCATTGGCGCGGATAGCAGCGGGATTAGTAGACTCAGTCACCGGTAAAGAGCTCTGCCGCATCAGGCGCAGATATGCCCGGTCTAGCTCGGCCAGTCGCTCCCACTGTACCGGATTATCCGTGGAATCCCACCGGTCGTCGCGCAGCAGCAACCAGGCGCACCAGTCTGCCACTAACCGCGCGTCCCCTGGACCCGAGGCCTCCGGGTGCAACAGGCTCACTAGAGCTCCTATGTCCATGGCCGAAAAGCGACGCCGCTCGAGCTCGGAGTGAAACACGCCGTGCTCGTCAGCCCACTGCATGTGCCTTTTCTGAACCAGCTCTGCGTACGGCCCGGAACGCACCGGGAACGGGACCCCGATCTGCGGAACCTCAACGGGGCCGTACCCCCTCTGCTCGTGCCGCTGGACGCCTCTGTACTCCTGCATGGCCTTACCTACCTTTCTGACCACCGGCGCCTCACTGGACCCAATCGTTGGTTAACTGGAAGCCAAGGCGAGCCAGAGGTGCCTGTGGTCATCGAGTTGACATCGACGATACGAGTATGTACCAGTGTGGGCTGGTGTCTACGGGTACACTAGGGCCACGGCTATGTAGGCTCGGGTGATACGAGCTCGTCTGGTTACACTGATACTCTTCGTGCCGAAGACCTGTGCAGGCGGGCTTTTCTCGTTAAGACACTCCTACCAGGTACTAAAGCGCAGGTCCGTAAGCTCCGAAAGAACCGATGAAGAACCGATAACG
Source organism: Rubrobacter aplysinae (assembly GCF_001029505.1). Classification (NCBI taxonomy): domain Bacteria; kingdom Bacillati; phylum Actinomycetota; class Rubrobacteria; order Rubrobacterales; family Rubrobacteraceae; genus Rubrobacter; species Rubrobacter aplysinae. The sequence goes on from NZ_LEKH01000009.1 coordinate 22,299, forward strand.
AATAGATAAAGCCCCCAACCGCATCTCGTGAGTCCATGACCTTGTAACTACTATGACCCCAGAGAGTGGTCTTGAAAGATATAACCTGATATACGTCGTTGTGATCGCTTTTTAGCTATTTAGCTAGTCCAGTTGAGGAGTGTGAGGGCTTCTGAGTATGGAGGAAGTGGGGCGCACATCCGCCAATAACCTGGGTCGCCTCGGAGATTTGGCGTCCAATAGATCCGCCTCGCCGGTAGAGAGCACCTTGCAGATAGCCAGGGAACAGCTCGGGATGGACGTCTCCTTCGTCTCCGAATTCGACGGAGACTGGCTCGCCTTCCGGGACTCAAAAGGTGATATGGATTCATTCGCAGGCGCTGGTACCGCAGGGGGTATGCCTCTCGAGGCGGCGTACTGCAAGCGTACCGCCCGCTCGGAGAGCCCCTACCTCATAACCAACGCGAAGACGGACGAGGTCGCCCGGGAGATGCCCGTAACCTGGGAGGCCGACGTAGGCTCTTACGTTGGCGTGCCCATAGTGTTCTCGGACGGAGAGGTGCACGGCACCTTCTGCACTATGAGCCACTCTCCGGCCCCCTCCATAAGGGACCGCGACATAGAGTTCATGAAGGTCCTGGCCCGCATAGCCGCAGAGCAGCTTGAGAGAGAGGCGATACAGGCCGAGAGAAAGCGCCTGGCCGCCGAGTCCTCGGGGCTCAGGGCCCTTGTCGCCGCCCTCAACGCCCGGGACGGCTACACCGCAGAGCACTCCGAAACCGTCGTGGAGCTCGCCTCGCAGGTCGCCGAACAGATGGGCCTCTCGCAGGCTGAGACAAGCGAAGTGCGCCAGGCGGCCCTGTTGCACGATGTCGGGAAGATAGCCGTACCCGATGAGATCCTGAGAAAGCCCGGCAAGCTCGATGAGCACGAGTGGGCGATAATGCGCCAGCATCCCGATACCGCAGAGAAGATCGTCTCCTCCATCCCCGAGCTGTCTCACCTGGCACCCGTGGTGAGGGCCGACCACGAGCGGTGGGATGGCACCGGCTACCCGCGGGGCCTCAGGGGAGAAGAGATCCCGCTGGCTAGCAGAATAGTCTTCGCCTGCGACACATGGGACGCCATGAGCACGAACCGTCCGTACCGCAAAGCTCTGGGTATCCGGGAGAGATTCGAGGAGCTGGAGAACGCCTCGGGTGGACAGCTCGACCCCGACGTAGTCACGGCTCTGAAGCCGGTACTAGCGGAGTACGGCTTCCTCGATCCAGAGTAGTCCTTTGAGCTTCGAGACAGCTCTTTGACTATTTTTGAACCATAGTCGTTTGAAGCATACCCGGGGAAACACTGAATCAGCTCTTCAATCAAGCGGGCAGGAAGACATACTTTCTGGAGCTATATTGGTAGACACTGTTCAAGCGGGATCTCAAGGCTGTTAGCAGGCGTTCACACCGGGCGTTTGCTTGTTGGACTTCCGCTAACGTAATCTGGTGGCGGCTAACATCTTGCTATTTCAGTAGGCTAGTAGGTCGACCGTCTTGTCTATACTATCCACCGGCGTGGCCCCGGCGGAGACTAGATGCTCTAGCAACCGCGTACCCTTTCCACTGGTGTAGTCTTTCCGGCTAACCCACAGCGGTAGACCGTTACGGACCAGCGCGACCGGGACGCCGGTTCTTTGGGCTTCGGAGGCGGCCTCGAGGTTGCGGAGATTACCGTCGCCGACGGGCATGTCGCAGACGACCACGAGCCGGACGCTTTTTGCGGCCGCCACGTTTGCCTCGTGGGCCTCCTGTGGGATCGGCGCGTAGGACTCGGCCTCGATCAGGGGAGCCCCGAGCGAGCGGGCCACGGCGTGGTCCGTATCGCCGATGCTCAGGACGCCGGCCGAGAACGGCACCCCCTCCTCGTGCAGCCGCCGCATCAAGCCGGCCCCCGATCCGCCGCCGCAGACGACGTGTACCTCCGGGGACTCTTGCTGATCCCGGAATACGCCGACCGGCTGTATCTGGAGCGCGCCGGTACGGGGCGAGATCGAAAGCTCCACCTCCGCGCCGAAGGCGCTCTCTACCTCCTCTGGCCTGAGCGCCACGCTCGGCGGGCCGGCGGCGCGGATCCTGCCTCTATCCAGAACCACCACCCGGCGGGCGTAGCGGGCGGCCAGGTTGAGGTCGTGGACGACCATGAGTACCGTCCTGCCGCCGGCGTTCAGCCTGAGAAGCGTCTGCATGAACTCGACCTGGTGGCGGATGTCCAGGTGGTTCGTCGGCTCGTCGAGGAGCAGCACCCCCGGCTCCTGTGCCAGCGCCCGCGCCAGGGTTACGAGCTGACGCTCCCCACCCGAAAGCCCGCTCATCCTGCGCTCCCTGAACCCCCACACCCCGACCTCCCGCATCGCCTCCTCGACGACCCGCGGCCCCTCGGGGTCGGAGAGGAGCCGCCCGGTCCGCGGCGTGCGGCCGAGCTCGACGATTTCCCGTGCCGTGTAGTCGAAGGCCGGGGAGCCCTCCTGGGAGACCACCGCGACCCGCCGGGCAAAGGCTTTAGGCTTCCAGGCTTCCACCTGCCGCCCGTCGAGCAGCACCGCCCCGAGCCGCGGCTCGAGAGCCCGGGCCATCGCCCGGAGCAGGGTGCTCTTGCCGCTACCGTTTGGGCCGACGACGGCGAGAAACGAGCCTTTGGGGAGCTCCAGGGTAACGCCGTGGAGCTTGTCGTCCGCGCCGTAGCCGACCCTGAGGCCCCGAACCTCAAGCGTCATTTCGGGGTTCTCGGGGGTTCGTGGGTTACCGGGCTTCTCAGAGGTCACGCTTGCGGCTCCGGCGCAGGAGGTACAGGAAAAACGGCGCGCCGCAGAGGGCTGTCACGATGCCGACCGGGATCTCGGAAGACGACACGCTCCGAGCCGCGGCGTCGGCCAGGATCACGAACGCAGCGCCCCAGAGGCCGGAGACCGGGATCAGGAGCCCGTGACGGGGGCCGACCAGCAGGCGGGCGACGTGCGGCACGATCAGGCCCACAAACCCGATCACTCCGCTCACCGCTACCGCCGCCGAGGCCGCGAGCGCCGCGAAGCCCACGCACAGCATCTTGAGCCGCTCCACCCGCAGCCCGAGATATCCGGCCTCCTCCTCTCCCAGTGAAAACACGTCCAGGTCCCGGGCCAGGACGAGCAGCCCGGCCGCGGCGATCACCAGGTACGGCGCGGCGGATACGACCCTATCCCAGTCCGCCGCGGAGAAGGACCCCAGAAGCCAGAACAGGACGCCTGAGATCTCCTCGCTGTCCAGCGTGAGGATGAGAAAAGAGTACACCGCTCCCGCGAACGCCCCGACCGCGAGCCCGACGAGGAGCAGGTTCGCGACCGGAAACCTCCCGCCCTGCCGGGCCAGAGCCACGACCGTGAACGCGGCCCCGATTCCCCCGACGAACGCCGCGAGCGGCACGGCCGAGAGCCCGGCAAAGCTCGCCGAGAGCCCGAGGGCCGTCGCGAGCACCGCCCCCAAAGCGGCCCCCGGCGAGATGCCGACGATGTAGGGGTCGGCCATCGGGTTGCGGAAAAGCCCCTGCATCGCCGCCCCGCTAACGCCGAGACCGCAGCCCACCAGCGCGGCCAGGACTATCCGGGGCAGCCGGATGTCGAGCACTATCGCCCTTGAGGACTCCTCCCCGCCGCCGAGCAAGGCCCCCACGACCTGCGCCGGCGAGAGCCAGGCCGGCCCGATGCCAAGGGCGAGCACCCCGGCCGCGGCCACGGCGCACACGGAGCCGAGCACCCAGGCCGGGTAGACGCCGTTCTTACCACCGCTCTTGGTACCTTTTTTACCGCCGCTCACTCCGGGCTCACAGTATCGCGTGGTTCGCCAGGGCGGCCAGGGAGAGGAGGGCCACGACCTCCCCGGCCTCGGAGAGCGCGCCGTAGGTGTCGCCGGAGAGCCCGCCGAGGACACCGGACATCCAGCGCGCCAGCAGGTGCGTCGTCGCGAAGACCACGACCAGGACGAGCGCGCCCCAGAGCGGGAGCAGGACGGCCCCGATCAGGAGCGCGCTCACCGTCGCGACGACGAAGTACCGGCTGCGGACCTGCTCGTGGAAGTTGCGTCCCATGCCGCCCTCGCGGGCCGCCGGGAAAAAGAAGATGCCGTAGATGTCTGACCAGCGGCCCATTACCGGCGCGAGCAGCGCCCCGGCCCACCAGGCCCCGCCGAGGCTGTAGATCGCCGCTATCTTCAGGAGTACGGCCGATATCAGGGCCAGAGACCCCATCGTGCCGATGCGGCTGTCCTTCATGATCTCGTGCTTCTGCTCCCGCGAACGCCAGGAGAACAAGGCGTCCGCGCTGTCGGCGAGCCCATCTAGGTGCAAGCCCCAGGTCACGACCATCCAGGCCACGACCACCGCCACCGCCCGCACGGGCTCCCCGAATACAAACCCGGCCGCCAGCCCTGCTCCCGCCCCACAGGCCCCGATAAGCAGCCCGACCAGCGGAAACGCCGCCATCGCTCGGGCCACGGAAGCCTCCTTCATCGGCGGCAGTCCGGGAACCGGAAACGCCGTCAGAAAGCGGACCGCCTCCCCGAGGGGCTGTAGCGGTCCCCAGCGGTTTCTACTGCCGGACTTCGGACTATCCGGCATCTGTCTCCTCACCTGTCTCACCAGTGGAAGGGCTCCTAACCGGAGAAGCTCGCCGTGTGTCTGCCTCGTGTGCCTCGTATAGGGGCGGCACCTCGTTCATGGTTCTCAGGATGGCCGCCGAAGGATAGATGTCGAGGGCGGTAACGCCGCCGAGGTCCGTGCGGAACCGCCAGTGCTCGCTGAAAGGGACGCCGAGCAGGTGGCACAGGAGGAGCCGGATCGGGGCTCCGTGCGTGACCACCAGCGCCCGGCCTCCGGCATGTTCCCGGAGCAGGTCCTCCCAGGCGGCCCCGACGCGCTCCCACAGGTCTGCCCCGCTCTCTCCGCCGTGGGCTTGGCTGTTCCAGAAATCTCCGAAGCGCCGCCGAGCCTGCTCGCCGTACCGGGCGGAGACCTCGTCGTGGGTCAGGCCCTCCCAGACGCCGTGATCCACCTCCCGCCACCGCTCGTCCCGCTCCCGCCTCTCGCCTTCCACTAGGTCGGCGAGGCCGTCGGTGCGGGAGAGCCCGGACGAGACCACCGCCGTGTACACGCCGCGCTGTAGCCGGGCGGCGGCCGCCTCCGCCCGTGCCCGGCCGAACCGTGTCAGGGGCCGGTCTGAGCGGCTCTGGTAGCGGCCCTCCCGGTTCCAGTCCGTCTGGGTGTGGCGTACCAGCTTTACGTGCGTGTGAGCGGAGCCCTCTCCCACTCGTATCATCCCCCGCCGGTCGTGGACTCCCCATCGAAGGCCTCCGGATGGATAACCTCCGCGATCTCGCGCACGCCGTCCACGATCCTGGGCCCGGGCCGGGTAACGAGGTCGTCGTTTATCACGAAGACCTTGTCCTGCTCAACGGCCGTGAGCGAAGAGTACTGTTGGCGGCTCTTTATACCTTTCACGGTGGCGCCGGAGCTCTCGCCGGCCAGATAGTATCGCGGGTCATCCTCCAGTATCTTCTCGACCGAGTACTGCGGGTATGCTTGCCCGGCGTCGGCGGCGATGTTCTCTCCCCCGGCGAGGTTGATGGCGTCGTTTACGAAGCTGCCCGGACCGGCGGTGAACAGCGGGTCGTAGCCGACCTCGTAGAACATCTCGGGCTCCGGCAAGCCTTCCACCTCCGACCGGAGATCGTCCAGCTCGCTCCGGAGCCGCTCCTCTACGGCCTCTGCCTGATCTTCGTTGCCGACGACTTCCCCGACCGTACCGATGCTCTGTATGGCCTCGTCCACGCTCGTCGGGTTGATAACCACCACCTTCGCCCCCGTCCTGTCTTGCAGGCTCTCGGCCTGATCTTCCGTGGTCGAGTCGTAGGAGAGGAACAGGAGGTCCGTCTGCAGGGAGGCGATCTTCTCCGCGTTCACCTCGTTGTAGTTACCGACTTCCTCTATGCTCTCGACCTCTTCCGGATAGTCGCCGGCCTCGGAGACGCCGACCACCCGATCCCCGGCCCCGACCTCGAACAGCGTCTCGGTAACGCTCGGCACCATGGAGGCGATCTCCTCCGGCTCCTGGCCGATCCGGACCTGCCGATCCAGCGAGTCTTCTATGGTAACCGGAAAGGAGGCGCTGGCCGTGGTGCCGCCGCCCGCCCCGCCGGAACCACCGCTAGTGGCGCCCGAGGAGCCGCTACCAGAATCGTCATTAGAATCGCCACCAGAGCCCTGGCCGCAAGCGGCTGCCACCAGTACCATTGCCGCCACGACGAATATCGCCGGCAACGTTGCGCCCGGCTTCGCGTTAGGCCTCTCACCAACTCTACGCAAGAAAATCCTTTCGAGCTTGCAAAAATTTCCGCAGAAGTTGCGGTAACGTTGGCGCTATCCCTCGGACTCTGCCGTACTTACCTTGCGCCTCTTTCGCCGCTCTGAGCGCCCCGCTCCGGAGGCGGCCCGCAGAACATTCGAGAGGCGTTAGAGCTAGCCTGCGGATGCCGAGTGCTGCTCGGCGCGCGGAAATCGGTCTCTGCACGTGTACCTCCTTCGGAGTCCTCGCTCCGGTTGGGCAGCTTGGGGCGTTGGAACAGTCTCCTGACTCCCGGATCCCCGCTTTCCCCGCGCCTTCCCGCCCGCTTGGGGCAGTGGCTACCGTCGAGGCTAGCTCCCCGGATACAGTGGCGGGACCGTGCCGGACTCTCACCGGCTTCCTGGACTCCGCCGCCCGCTGTCTGTGTACTTCTGTGTATCTCTATGTAGCGCGCGTCCACCGCACGCTACCATTGCTCGTCTATTAGCCGCGTAATGATAGCCAAGTCCGAATTACACTTCAAACCGGGTTAGCTTTGTTCCAGCACACAACCCTCGACGTCGGGGTCTCCTAGAGGCGCGTCAGCGGGCTCCTGCCAAAGTACACCCTTTCCCCAGCAGCATAGAAGGTTGGACCGGGTTAGCCTCGGTCTGGTACTCATCTCTAGGAGTATCAGGAGCGGATCCGGCGAATACCGAGACTATCAGCGAGTGCCCCGGAGCACGCGAACTCCCTCATCATCTTCCGCAGTGACCACCCCAGTGAGCCCGCCAGAGGCGGCGTGTACAGCCAGCATGTCCGTCTCCGGGGCGCTATCTGACGAGGGAGATCCGACCGGCAGGAAAGGCGCTACGCGGACAGGCATCATCACGGGTGTCGGCACGTTTAAACGAGCGAGCTTTCATGCACTGCCGTTACTGGTTCCACGGTTTCACTTAGCTTTTGTCCTCGTGGTGTCGGTGGTTATCATCGAGTTGTTCGCCAACGGATGGGTGATGTGGCGACTAGCAGGCTATGTAGCCAGAAAGGGCAGTATGTAGGGGTACGTCGGTCAGCAGCTCTCTGCCTGACTTGCCGCCATCAATTCCGACGGTTGGTTTTTTGGGCGTTGCCGCGCCTAACCGCTGGCGTGACCACGCAAGTGCTAGACTTTACCCTACAATAAAGCAACGAGTGTTGAGGTGAAGCTATGAGCGACGACCGGTGCGACCTGCTGTGCATAGACGCTCCCCGGGCCGAGGCCATCCGGGAGAAGCTGCTCGGAGAGGAGCGGGCGCAAGAATCTGCGGAGGCGGCGCGGGCTCTTTCGGACCCCACACGGCTGACGTTGGCCGGGGCGTTAGGAGAGGCCGGTGGCGTTGGCGGGGAGCTTTGCGTCTGTGATCTGGCCTGGATCTCGGGCCGCGCCCAGAATCTAGTCTCCCATCACATGAGGACCCTGCGTTCTCTGGGGCTGGTTCGTTCTCGTAGGGATGGCAAGCTCGTCATGTACCGGCTGACCGGGCGTGGCCAGGCCCTGCTCGGCGCCGTTATCGGCGAGGAGCCGGAAGGCCGGGCGTCCGAGGAAGAGGTGAGCGTGTGAAGGACAAGAAGAGTCTTACCGTCTTTCAGCCCGACGAGTCACCGGAGACAGGAGGTGCCCCTGCTCAGGAGGCGGGGAGAGGCCCCGCGCAGGAGCCTGTTTCCTCTTGCACCGACGACTGCTGTGCGCCCTACGGCGATGGAGGAGTAGGTGGCGGAGCAGGAGGATCGGAGAGTGCCAACCGCACAGTGGTGCGGGTAGAGGGGATGGACTGCGCCAGTTGCGCCGTGACCGTCGAGCGGCGGGTCGGCTCTCTTTCCGGCGTGAGCCGGGCCACCGTGAACTTCGCAGCCGGGAGACTCGACGCATACCACGACGACTCCGTAAGTGTGGAGCGGCTAGAGCAGGCCGTTAGAGGCGCCGGCTACGACGTGGGAAGGAGTGCGGAGTCAGAGCAGATATCGTTCTGGCGTACGCGGAGGTTTCTATTTACCGTGGCCTCCGCGCTCCTGTTCGCGCTCGGGGCCGTTCTGCAGCTAGCCGGAGCTCCAGAGATCGCCCGGATCCTCCCCTACACCGCGGCGATCATGGTCGGCGGGCTGCCCATCTTCCGGGCGGCCGTATCCGCCGTGCGCGCCCGGCATCTGGACATGAACGTCTTGATGAGCGCGGCGGCTATCGGGGCAGCCGGTATCGGGGCCTGGGGCGAGGCGGCGCTGGTAGTAGTCCTGTTCGCCGCCGGTAACGCTTTGCAGACCTTCTCCATAGACCGTACCCGGGGTGCAGTGCGCGGGCTAATGCGCCTGACCCCCGACGAGGTGCTGGTTCGCCGTGAGGGAGCGGAGAGGCTGGTACCCGCAGACGAGGTGGGCGCGAGAGAGTTGGTGGTCGTGAGGCCCGGCGAGAGGCTGGCCGTGGACGGAGAGGTCCTGGAGGGCCGGACCACGGTGGACGAGGCCCCGGTAACCGGCGAGAGCGTCCCCGTGGAGAAAGCCGCCGGAGACGAGGTATTTTCCGGCAGCCTGAACGGTTCAGGCGGGATCGTGGTGCGCACCACTAGGGAGGCCAGGGATTCCACCCTGCAGCGGATAGCCCGGATGGTCGAGGAGGCTCAGAGCACCCGGGCGCCGGCCGAGCAGTTCGTGGACCGTTTCTCTCGCATCTACACGCCGCTGGTGGTGGCTGCGGCGGCCGCCGTCACGGTCATACCGACCGCGCTCGGGGGAGAGTTCGGTACCTGGTTCTACCGGGGGCTCGCGCTCCTGATCATCGCCTGTCCTTGCTCGCTGGTGATCTCCACCCCCGTAACGGTCGTCTCCGGCATCGGCGCGGCCTCCAAGAGGGGCATCTTGATAAAGGGCGGCGCGGTGCTCGAAGCCGCCGGTAGGCTAAAAGCTCTTGTCTTCGACAAGACCGGCACCCTCACCGAGGGCCGGCCCGTGGTCTCGAACGTCCAGGCCACGGCGGGCATGGGACGAGACGAGGCCCTCCGTATCGCCGGGGCTCTGGAGCGCCGTTCGGAGCACCCGCTGGCCCACGCCATCCTCTCCGCCGCCGGAGACGGGGGACTTCCCGAAGTGTCGGGCTTCACCACTACCTCCGGGCGCGGAGCCGAGGGCGAGATAGGAGGCCGGCGCTACCTGATCGGCAGCCCCCGGCTCTTCGCCGAAGAGGGCATATCGCTCAAAGAGGCCAGCGAAGCTCTCACGAGGGTAGAAAACGCCGGCGAGACGCCGGTGATACTCGGTGATGAGGATGGCCCGCTCGCGGTATTCGGGCTCTCCGACGCCATCCGTTCCGACACCCTGGAGGCGCTACAGACTCTGCGTTCCGCCGGCCTTGAGGAACTGGTAATGCTCACTGGGGATTCCGAGGCCCCGGCCAAGAGGGTCGCTAGTGAGCTCGGTCTAGACTACCGGGCCTCTCTCTTGCCGGACCAGAAGGTTGCGGCGGTACGAGAGCTCGTGACCAGGAACGGCGCCACGGGTATGGTAGGCGACGGCATAAACGACGCCCCGGCGCTCGCCACCTCATCCGTGGGCTTCGCCATGGGCACGGCGGGCACCGATGTCGCGCTTGAGACCGCGGATATTGCGCTAATGCAGGACGACCTGCGCAAGCTCGCCGCAGCGGTCCGGCTCTCGCGGTCTGCTGAAAGGATAATCAAGCAAAACATACTCATCTCGATACTCATAAAGGGCGTATTCGTGTTGCTCGCCCCGTTCGGGCTGGTGACGCTGTGGCTGGCGGTGCTGGCCGATATGGGTACCTCTCTAGCGGTTACGCTAAACGGCTTGAGGCTGTTCGGCGCCGATCTCACAGAGGGCACTACCTCGTCGGAGACCACCCGCACGGATACGAATAAGAGGAACCCATGATCGGTACTTAGCTCACCGAAAACTACGTAGTTGCCGAGGTTATAGGTGTACCCTCAACGGCTCGCCATCCCTTTTGGTAGACGTCTCGCCCCTATGCTCTCGCCCTACCTCACCTCACGCGTAGAGAGGTTCGGCGACTACATAGTGGATATTGGGCCCCCTCCCGCCCCACTCGATGGCCAGATGCCAAAATTTACCGAGTAACCATCATGATTAAAGTAATATTTACTACAACAAGTGGTGATCCAATGTATATGTAAACTACCCAGTCACAAACCGCTGTTCTAGTCTTGCGCTTTCCATCCTCCTATAAATAGTAATCAACGGGTGAAGAGGAGCATTGCTTGTGGTGGAGGTTCCAGTATTCCCGGTGCAAGAGTTGAGTTACAGACCCAGGGTGCCCGTCACCCACAATTCTACCGTTTATCTTCGTGAGCGGTATAACCCCACCCGCTGTACTAGTTCCGAAGATCTCGTCCGCCTCCTGCACCTCATCCGCCGGGACTGCTCTTTTATCGACCGGGATGCCGAGTCTCTCCGCAAGTTCGATGACGACCTTGCGCGTAACGCCTTCGAGAACGCCACGGTCCGGCGTGGCAAGCACCCCGTCTTTTACCACAAAGACGTTAAATCCGGGCCCTTCTACGATATTGTTCTCACCATCAATGAGGATGGTCGTTTCACCCTCGCGCTCGTAGGCGCTGAATAGACCCGCTACCAAGTCCAGCCAATGATAGTTCTTTACGGTAGGATCAACGGATTCCGGCTGTATGCGTTGTACGGGGCTAACGGTGGCGTGCAGACCAGCCTTCTGCTTTTCGGGATCAGCTATCCAAATAAAGGGTACGGCGAAAGCGAAAAATTTGTTGACACACTCGCGGGGATCCCGTGAGCCGTAGGGTGGCGTACCACGGGTACAGATCATCTCCACGTAAGCTCTGCGGAAACCGGTAAGGCGTACGCATTCAAAGAGCACCTCTCGAATCTCTGCCCGCTCGTGTGGTGGGTGTAAGCGCAGCTTATCCATGCTGCGCTCAAAGCGATCGAGATGATCCTCAAGACGGAAGAAGCTACCCTGCCACACGTGTACCACGTCATAGGTCGCGTCCGAGCGCAGAAACCCCCAGTCGAGTATTGGCACGCACGCTTGAGCGATGGGGACGAACCGGCCGTTGACGAACGCTACCCCATCATCATAGTTTCCTCTGTCTTCTCCCGAGGGCTGTCCGAAGCTCTCCATCACCCCTGTCCCTCCATCAGATACTGGCAGTTGCCCCTAGCGTACGGTGGCGGCCCTAGCACGGCGGGTCAATATACGGTTCAGCCATTGTCACAGCTATCATCCACTGGGCATGAGTTGGAAAGCAGGCCCTAATCTCCGGTCTACGCGCTGCCGGACAGAGGCAGTACGTAGGCCACCAGGAGAAAAACTATGGCTCCGACGCACGAGACGCCCGCTACCAGGGCGTAGCGCAGGGTTCTCCGTAGCTGGGCTGAAGACTGCTTGTTCTTCGAGACGGCCAGCAGCGAATCGCGGAAGGCTATACTCTCGGCATCTGGCTTGCTCAAGAAGTCCGCGATGAAAAGCGCGAGGAAGCTCGCTATCCAGCCGGGGATCACGGGCTCCAGGTAGACCGGGAGGTCCACGCCGCCGAAAGTCTGCGAGGCCTCGAAGGCGAAGACCGTCACGAAACCCGCCAGCAGGCTGGCCAGGGCTCCCCACTTGGTTATCTTCCTGTAATAGATGCTCAAAAACGCCAGGGGGCCCCAGGAGGCCGCGAAGAGGGTGGCTGCGAATATGCCGATGTCCAGTACCGCCGTGGGAGAGAAGAACACGACCACGAGCACGATAACGCCCACACCGAGCATCACCAGACGGTTGAAGAGCAGGCCCGAGCCAGACTCCGCCTCCTGCTCTGTGGAGGTCTGTGTGGAGCCCCTCCTAAAGGCCGGCAGGATGTCGTTCACCGCGCTAAAGCCTATGAGCGACAGGAAGGTGGAGGCCGAAGACAGCCCGGCCGCCACGATACCGGTTACTATGATTACCCCGAGCCAGATGGGGAGTACGTTTTGCGCGGCCCAGATGTACACGAGCTCGGTCGGGGCGATATTGGGATTGAAAACGTTTACCGTCGCCGCCCCCATGGCCATGAACATGTAGATAAAGAGGATGGCTATCATCGAGGCGAACCCGGACCTGATCGCCACTTGCTCACTCCGGGCCATCAGGTAACGGCTGCTCTGCCAGGGGCTGGTTGCGACGATAATCCCCCATAAGAGACCAAGCACCACCCACAGGAAGATACCCTCGGACGGGGTCGCAAACTGCGCGTTGGGCCCGCTGGTTACCCCACCCCAGTCCAGCATCCCCGGCTTTGCTCCGAGGCCGCTCAGTGAGTCTATAACGGCCGAGGGGCCACCCACTTCCGCCGCCAGGAAAACGGCTCCCAGCACGGCCGCCACGGTAAACAAACAGAACATTATGGTGTCTGTAATCAACACCCCCGGAGAACCAGAGAAGAAAGTAAACGAGGTAAAGCCTATCCAGAAGATCAACAACGCGGCCCAGAAGCTAATCCCCAGTATGTCCGAGATTATGAGGCTTACGCCCTGGGTCACGGCTATCAGATAGAAGCTTATCCCCGCAACCACGGTAACGCCGGCCGCCGCCCTCACCGCACCAGAGTTAAAGCGCCTCCCGAAAAACTCCGGTACGGTCAAAGCCTCAGAGCGCCGCAGGTAACGCCCGAAGAATACCGCGCCAACGACGTAGCCCGCCGCGTTGAACGCCGCCATCGTCAGCAATAGAAGAGGATAGCCGGAGTAGGCGAAACCGGCCTCGCCCAGGAACCCGACCGTGCTTAAATAAGAAGCTATAAGGGAGCCCGTTATCAGGAGTACCGGAGCATTGCGGGCGGCTACATAGTAGTCCGCCTTATTGCTAATCCTGGCACCGACGAACACCCCGATCGCGATGTAGATCAGGAAGCTTACGATAACGGCAACGGTAAAGACCATTCCCTAATCCCCCCTGGAGTACTCCCGTGAAAGGGCAACATAAGTGATCACGACAAAGATGAGCGGTGTTAGACCGTAAAAGAATGCAAAGACCAAAGCAGAAATCAAACCGTTCTCCTATCTTCCCCACAGGCATTTATAGCTCCGGCGCGTAACACTGCGTTTGCCAGAAATGCCAGGAAATGAGCCTCACCCATGCCTCCCCTTCCGCTCGCGTCCCCGAATCCCCTACTACTAGATCAGGCATTATGCTCAATACGACGCGCGATGCGCAACCATCCCGATGGATAAATTCGTGTCTCACGGCCTGTTTTAGGGTCCGACAGACGCAGACGCTTCCCTCGGGAGTGCGGCCGTAGTTCGGGGCAAGCGAGTTATGTAACCCGTCTCATCTACGAATAGTCCAGTTTCGCCATTACGTGCTTGATCACGGTGTAGTCCTCCAAAGAGTAGGCGGACATGTCGTTGCCGTAGCCGGACTGCTTGATGCCCCCGTGCGGCATCTCGGAGGCGAGGTTGGTGTGCTCGTTGACCCATACCGTACCGGAGCGTAGCCTGCGCGCCGTCTCCAGGGCCCGGCCCACCCTCTCGGACCATACGGAGGCCGTAAGACCGTACGAGAGCCCGTTGGCCAGCCGTAGAGCCTCCTCGTCGCTACCGAAGCTCTGGACCGTGATCAGGGGCCCGAAGGCCTCTTTCCGTACTATCTCGGCGTCCTGCCCCACGTCCGCCACGACGCTGGGCGCGTAGAAGAAGCCCGGCCCATCGGACGGCTCACAGCCGGCTAGCACGCTGGCCCCCTCCTCTACCGCGCGCTCGGCGAAACCGGCCACCTTGTCCCGGTGCGCGGCAGAGACCAGCGGCCCCATGTCCACGTCCCCACCGGAGAGCGGGTCGCCGAGGGAGATCTCCCCGACCTTCGATAGCAGCTCGGAGACGAACTCCTCGTAGACCCGCTCGTGTACCAGGACCCTGGCCGCCGCCGTACAGTCCTGGCCACTGTTGTAGAAGGACGATCCGCATATTCCGGCGGCCGCGGTCTGTATCTCCGCGTCGTCGAAGACCAGCGCCGGAGCCTTGCCCCCGAGCTCCAGGTGGGCCTTTTTGACCGTCTCCGCCGCCGCCGCGGCCACCTTCTTGCCGGTGCCCATGTCTCCCGTCAGGGAGACCATGTCGACGCCCGGGTGGCCCACCAGGCCGGTCCCGACGGGATCTCCCCTGCCCGTCAGCACGTTAAACACCCCCGGGGGGAAGATGTCCGCGGCGAGCTCGGCCACCCGGAGCGCGCTCAAGGGGGTAAGCTCGGAGGGCTTCAGGACGACGGTGTTCCCCGCCGCGAGGGCCGGGCCTATCTTCCAGGCCAGCATCAGCAGCGGGTAGTTCCAGGGGGCGATGGAGGCGACGACGCCGACGGGCTCGCGCCGGATCATGCTGGTAAAGCCCCGGGCGTACTCGCCGGCGGACTTCCCCTCCGGCACGCGCGCCGCGCCGGCGAAGAACCTCAGGTTATCCGCCGAGAACTCTACATCTCCCATCGCCACCGGCCACGGCTTGCCCACGTTCATGGACTCCAGCCGGGCAAGCTCCTCGCCGTTACCCTCGATGCGATCCGCGAGGGTCAGCAGCATCCGGGAGCGCTCGGCGGGCGTCGTGTCGAACCACGTCTTCTCGAATGCCTCCCGGGCGCTCTCGACGGCGCGATCCACCTCCCTCCGGGTCCCGCTCGGCACCTCCGCGATGATCTCACCAGTGCTGGGGTTTAATGCGGGGTCGGTTTCATCCCCCGTGGCGGACAACCACCCACCGCCCACGAACGCTCCGGACTCAAAGGTTTTCTGCTGCACTCTCGTCTCCTTAGATTCTTAGGGTTCCAACCGCTGGCCGAGCTCCCGGATGACCTCTGGTACCAGGTCGATGTCCTCCGCCGTAGTCCTGAAGTTCACGAAGCACACCCGCAGGCAGGCGTGACCATTCACCGCCGCCGGCGCGAGGAAGACCCTTCCGTCGCGCATCATCTCTTCCGCGAGCCGGAGGTTATGGTTGTCGAGGTCCTCGGCTCCCTCCGGAATGTGGCGGAAGCAGAGGGTAGAGAGCATGGGCTCGTGCAGGAGCTCGAAGTCCGGGAGTGCCCGGAGCATCCCGGCGAGCCGGCGGGCGTTGTCCAGGGTGCGTTCGATCCAGATCCGGTACTGCCCGGCCCCGTGGACCCGCAGCGCCATCCAGAGCCTCAGGGAGCGCAGCGGCCGCGAGTACTCCAGAGTGCGGTCCACCGGGTTCGCCACGTCCCCCTCGTGCAGCATGTACCGTTCCTCGTGGCCAAAGGCCGCCCGTAGACGCCCGGTCTCCCGCAGGAGGACGACGCTACAGCTCTTCTGCACCCCGAGCCACTTGTGCGCGTCGAGGGTGGCGGAGTCGGCGCGATCCAGACCCTCGAAGAGCGGCGCCGCGCTCGGCGCGGCCGCCCCCGGCAGCCCGTAGGCGCCGTCTACGTGCAGCCACACTCCGTGGCGGGAGCACACGTCGGCGATGGAGCCCAGCGGGTCCACCGCCCCCGTTAGCGTCGTACCCGCCGTCGCCACCGCCGCCACGGGCGTGATCCCGTCCGCAACGTCCGAGGAGAGCGCCCGTTCGAGAGCGTCGGGCCGCAGGCGGTGCCGGTCGTCGGCGGGGATGGCGCGGACCGCCGAGCTTCCCAGACCACACACCTCCACGGCCCGGACCACGGAGTGGTGGGACTCCTCGGAGCAGTACACCGCCGCCCGGCCCCCGACCCCGTTCGCGCGAGTGCCCGGCATCGCCGCCTCGCGCGCGGCGAGCAGCGCCGTGAGGTTCGAGGTCATGCCGCCGCTGGTGAACGCACCCTCGGCGAGCGGGAAGCCCACGAGCTCCGCGACCCAGTGCAGGGCCTGGTCCTCGATAAGGTCCGCCCCACCCGCCGTGACGGCGAGGTTAACGTCGTAGGTGGCAGCCAGGGCAGAGGCCAGCACCCCGACCTCAAGCCCGGTAGAGCCGATGTAGCCTAGATAAAGCGGCCGGGAGGGCGAGACGCTGGCGTCCAGCACGCGCGCGGCGTCCCGGAGGGCCACCTCGGCGTCGCCGGAGCCCTCGGGCAACGACGCCCTCAGGCGAGCCGCCAGGGACTCGTCCAGCTCGGGCTCCGAGGCGCGGGGATGGTCGAAAGACTCCCAGGCCTCTGAGATGACCCGCTCCAGGCTACCCAGCACGCCCTCGCGGTCGGCCAGCGCCGGTAGCTCCTCCTGCTCGTGCTGGGGACCCTCCCCCAGACGCCGCTCCCTGTCTCGGTCGCTCACTTATCCTCCCTCTGGGGGAAACCGGCGTTCGCCCCCTCTCCGACGGCGGCGAAGACCTCGGGGCGTCGGCGCTTTAGCAGGCTCCCCACGAGCAGGCCCACGAGACCGCCGCCGAACAGTATTACCGGAAGTACCACGGCCATCGTGTTCAGGGGTGCGTCGGTGGCGCCCGTGATGAGCACGTTGAAGTTCGTCACCCCGAGGATGAGCACGACCGTCAGTAGTACACCGGCTATGGCCGGGGCCACCGCGGAGGACCAGCGGCTCAACCCGGTTTCCGGACGGCGCCTGAAGTACCCGATCACCGCGAAGGACGTTATGGACATGAGAAGCAGCACGCCTAGGGCGCCGAGGTTGGTCAGCCAGGTAAACAGCGTCAGTACGGGATCCGCCGCGGCTAGGGCGAAGATGAGGACTATCGTGAGCGCGAGCGCGGACTGTGCCAGCGAGGCCACCCAGGGCGCACCGGAACCGGCGCGCACGCTGCCGAACGCCCTCGGGACCACGCCCTCGCGCCCCAGCGCGAACATGTAGCGGGCCACCGCATTGTGGAAGGAGAGTAGCGCCGCGAAAAGGCTGGTGGCGAACAGAAGAGACGCGGAGGTGCCCCAGATCTGGCCGAGCCGTTCGGCGCCGGCCACGAACAGCACGGTCGTCGGGTCGGGCTCGCCGCCCGCCGTGAACCCGGCCTCCACCATCGCGCCGGGGTCTACCATCGTGGCCGGACCCGCGGCTATGCCCAACAGCCAGCTAGAGAACGCGTAGAAGACAGCGATGAGCCCGACGGCGATGAATGTCGCCCGCGCCACGGTGCGTCGTGGATCCCGGACCTCCTCGCTGTAGATCGCCGCCGACTCGAAGCCGACGAACGAGGCGGCGCAGAAGGTGAGCGTCGCACCCGCGGCCGCGCCGAAGGCTATCGTCGGATCGAAGCCGAGCAGGCTAAAGCCCTGGGGTCCGGGCTCGGCCAGTATCGAGAGGTCGAACAGGGCTACTATTAGCACCTCCAGCACCAGCACCACGGCCAGCACGCGGGCGTTGAGGTCTATCCGCAATACCCCGAGCGTGGCTATGATGCCGATGCACATTAAACACCACAGCCACCAGGGGGCCGTGATGCCGAGGATGCTGGACATGGAGGAGCCGAAGGCGACGCCGAACAGCCCGTAGATGCCGAGCTGCATGCTGTTGTACGCGATCAGGGCCACGAAGGCCGCCCCGACGCCGTACACCTTGCCGAGCCCCTTGGAGACGTAGGAGTAGAACGCCCCCGCGTTGGTGACGTGACGGCTCATGGCCGCGTATCCGATCGCGAAGAGGGCCAGGATTATGCCCAGCGGTATGAACATGAACGGCACGGCGCGGTTGCCCGTCACCAGGTAGGTCGCGGCCTGTCCGCCGGCGACGGCGGTCAACGGCGCCGAGGCCGCGACGATGAAGAACACGAGGTCCGGCACCCCCAGCGCCCGCCGCTGCAGCCCTCCACTTCCCGTCTCCCCGCCACTCCTAGGCGTCTTCGATTCCGTGGCTGACAATATACTCTCCCTTTCCCTTAGACCTTCACCAAGCCGCACCAGTCCCGGACGAAGAGCCCGAGCGCCTGCGCGGTCTCGACGACGGAGCCGAGCGAAACCCGCTCGTCTATGCCGTGTATCTGCTCGGCCCGGGGGCCGAAGCACACCGCCGGTATCCCCTCCCGCACGAAGTGGCGGGCGTCCGTCGTGGCGGTGGTCGGTATCAGCGGCGGCCGCTCCCCGTGCAGCCGCTGGTAGGCCCCGGCCAGCGCATCCGCCACGGGCACCTCTCCACCGAGAACAAACCCCTCGCAGGAGAAGCCGTCGTAACGGACGCGGGGCGGGTTCTCCGCCAGGCGCGGAGAGTTCCGCGCGGCCTCGGCGACGGTCTCCTCGACCAGGGTGCGCAGCTCTCCGGGGTCCTGGCGCGGGTAGAGGCCGAGCCGGTACGAAACCGTGCAGGAGGCCGCGACGGTCGAGGGCCAGTCGCCGCCCGAGATCACACCCGGGTTCAGGTTGATGGGGTGCTCAAACGTGTCGTACGGGGCCGGCGGGTCCTCGTTAAGCCTCTCCTCCAGCCGTCTTAGCGCCTGCAGCACGTCTCCGGCGGCCTCTATGGCGTTGAACCCGAGCCGGCTGGCGCGGGCCGCGTGGGCCGGGACACCCGCGACGTCCACGTGGAACCACAGCACGCCGACCTGGGCAATGGTTATGTGGTCGGGGTGCGGCTCTGTAATGACGCAGGCATCTGCCCGCGAGCCGTCGAGCAAGCACTGCAAGGTGCCGTGACCCGTGCACTCCTCCTCCACGACCGACTGGAGCTGGACGGGGGCCGCGGGCGCATACCCGGCCCGGCCGAGCGCCCGCACCACGCCGGTCATCGTGGCCAGCCCGGCTTTCATGTCCCCGGCACCGCGGCCGTACAACCAGTCGCCGTCGCGCACCGCCTCGAACGGCGGGTGGGTCCAGAGGCTCTCCTCGGCGGGCGGTACCACGTCTATGTGGCCGTTCAGGATCAATGAGCGGCCCCCGTCCGTGACGGGCTCCCAGTCGGCGACGACGTTGCGTTTGCCCTCGACCTCCCAGCCAAACGGCGAGGCCCCCGGCGCGGCGCGCAGGGCCTCCTCGTCGAGCGGCACGTCGCGGGTATCCAGGCCGCACTCGGCGAACGCGGCCTGTATCAGGCGTTGTCCGGCCTCCTCGTCGCCCAGCGTGGTCGGGGCCTCGACGAGCCGGGCCAGCAGATCCTCCATCCAGCCCCTCTCGGCGGAGACCGCGTCGAGGACGGCCTCGTCGCTCACCTCGTTCATCCCACGCTGCCCTCCAGGATCTGGAGCGTCTTCAGCTCGGAGTAGAAGTCCAGGGCGTAGTCGCCGCCCTCGCGGCCGATGCCGGAGATGTCCATGCCGCCAAAGGGCGCGGTGAGGTCGCGGACGAGGAAGGTGTTGACCCACACTATGCCCGCGCGCACCTGCCGGCCCACGCGGTCGGCCCGGCCGAGCGAGGTGGTGTAGAGGACGCCCGAGAGGCCGTACTCGGTGGAGTTCGCGAGCGCCACGGCCTCCTCCTCCTCGGAGAAGGTCTGGAAGGTCAGCACGGGGCCGAAGACCTCGCTCTGAACGATCTCGGCGTCGTTCGAGGTCGGCTCGATCAGGGTCGGCTCGTAGAAGAGCGGGCCCGCCTCTGATCGCCGGCCGCCGCGGACTATCCTGTGGCCCTCGGCGCGGGCGCGCTCGACGAAGCCCTCGACACGTTGCAGGTGCTCGGGATGGATGAGCGGCGAGATGGTGGTCGAGTCCTCGCGGGGGTCGCCGAGCACCTGCTCGTCCAGATAGCGGTGGAACTTCTCCAGAAACTCGTCGGCGACGGACTCCTGCACTATTAGGCGCGTCCCTGCCAGACACACCTGCCCGGAGTCATCGTACTGGCCGGCGGCCTTGCGGGCCGCTGCGTCGAGGTCCGCGTCCTCGAAGACGATTAGCGGCCCCTTTCCTCCCATCTCGGCGGTGAACGGCACGAGATTTCGGGCTGCTGCGACCCCGATCTGACGCCCCGCCTCGGGAGAGCCCGTGAAGGAGACACGCTTTAGCAGCGGGTGGGAGACCAGCGAGGCCCCGACCTCCTCGCCGTAGCCTTGGAGCACGTTGAACACTCCGGGCGGGAACCCGGCCTCGGCGGCGAGCTCGGCGAGTATCGAGCACGAGAGCGGCGACCACTCGGCGGGCTTTAGCACGACGGTACAGCCTGCGGCGAGCGCCGGGGCCGTCTTCCAGGTCGAGAGCATGAAAGGCGCGTTCCAGGGCGTGATCACGGCCGCGGGTCCGGCGGGCATCCGCTGCACCCGGTTCCAGGTGCCTAAAGAGTGCCAGTCGCGCTCCTCGTAGGCGGTGGCGAGATCCGCATAGGAGCGGAAGTTTTTAGCGCCGCGCGAGATCACCCGCGCCCGCAACGACCTTAGGAGCATCGCCATGTCGGCGTTCTCGACCGCGGCGAGCCGCTCCACGTTCTCGTCTATAAGGTCGGCCAGCCGGTGGATGTACCCGGCGCGTCCGGCGGGCCCGAGCGCGGCCCACCCGGGGAACGCCTCGTTCGCGGCCTGGACCGCTTGGTCCGCCTCCCTCTCGCCGCCGCGCGATACCTCGGCGATCACACCGGCGTCTATCGGGGAGACGTCCTCGAAGCGGGACTGGCTGGCAACCCGCTCCCCGCCGATGAAGTGGTCCGGGGAGACCTCGACACCGGCGACCTCTACCCGCCCAGTAACGGAGCTCACGCGAAGTCCTTTACTACTTCGAGGTCGTCCACGGTGTAGCCGAAGGTGAGCCTGTAGCCCCGGTCTACCTCTACCGGGGCCAGGGTATGGTGCTCTTCGCCGGGGGCCGGGTAGAGGTTCAGCGTGGCCGGCCCGGTCATTACCTTGGA
This sequence comes from Rubrobacter aplysinae, assembly GCF_001029505.1. Lineage (NCBI taxonomy): Bacteria > Bacillati > Actinomycetota > Rubrobacteria > Rubrobacterales > Rubrobacteraceae > Rubrobacter > Rubrobacter aplysinae. The sequence continues at coordinate 43,298 of NZ_LEKH01000009.1, forward strand.
CACCTCCCGATCCCGGCTTACGGCGCGGACCAGCTCGTGTACCTGGGGCTCGTCGTGGCGTCCGGCGGTCAGGCGCGGGAAGTAACGCATGTTTACGATGGGCGGATCGTTGTGCTTTGGCCCCCCCTCACTCTCGCCCTCTATGGTTAGCGTCATGTCGGACATGGCTCGTCCGTTTGCCGAGCAGGTCGCGCCGTGACGGGCTCCGGGGCGGAGGCCGGGATCGGCGGTGAGACTCGTGCCGAAGGTCCGGGTCATCCAGATCTCGCCTAGCTTTTTGGGGAAGCCCTGGATCCAACCCCGCGCCAGCGCGAAGTCCTGGTCCACCCAGATAAACGGGCAGGTCGTGACCTCCTCGCCGTCCAGCAGGGCGTTGATCACGATAAAGTATTCCCGGTAATGCGATCGCACTGGATCCAGCAGCTCCTCACCGCCCTCCGAGCACGACTGCCAGTCCGCGCAGACGGCGGCGCAGCGCCCTGCGTCCGGATGGGGCTCCAGTCCCTCGGGCAGCACCGCCAGAACCGCGTCCGGGTCTGCCCAGTAGTCCACTACCAAAAAGTCGCCGACGTAGTGCCAGGGTGGCGGCTGGGTGATACTGGCCCGGCCGGTGGCGGTTCTGGGTACGGTAAAGCCCTGCAGGCTGCTCATCAGATAACCTCCGTGGGTAGCGATTGACCTTGCATCTCCAGGCTCTCGCGCTCGGACTCGACCGCGGCGTCGTCGAAGCGGAAGTAGGAGCGGGGCGGTAGCGGACCCCAGGTATTGGACGAGTAGCGGTTGTCGGGCCAGACTCGCGGCTCGCGCTCGGCCTCTAGCTGCTCCATGTCACAGTACAGCTCGACGAAGCATTCCTCCTCGACGATGCGCACGTAGGAGGCGATGTTGCCGCCGACGCCGTGGCGCACGGGGCCCCAGCCGAGCCACCTTCCGTGACGCCCGAGATGGTCCAGGGCGACCCGCATCTGGCCGACGTCCACGACGTCGAAGGCGAGATGGTGGAAGTGGCTGTAGCCCTTGTCCACCAGAGCCATCACGTGATGGTCACCGTTTATGTTGAACCACACGCCGCCGCTGCCGAGCCAGTCGGTAACCTCCATGCCGAGAACCTGCGTATAGAACTCGACCCCGGTGGAGATCTCCGCCGTCAGAAAGTTGACGTGCCCGAGCTTGCGGGGGTGTCCCACGGCCTGATCCCGGGCCGGGCGCGCCTGCGGCGTCCAGCGTGACTCCGGCTCCCGGTAGGGCAGCACGAGCACGCCGTTGCCCTCCGGGTCCGAGACCCGGAGCCCGCCGTCACGCTCCTCGTATCCAACCCCGAGCCCCTCGAAGTGGCTCCGGGCGTCCTCCAGGGTGCACGAGCGCCGCAGCTCGTAGGCGACGTGCTCGACTCCGGGGGCGTCGCCCACGAGGAGCTCCAGAGAGAAGGGCTCGTCGTCGCAGGCGAGCCGCACGCGGTGATCGTCGCGTTCGCGCTCGACGAGCCCGAACTCCCTGCACCAGCGGTGGGAAGCGTCTTCGAGGCCGGTGATGCGCAGGCTGACGTGATCTATGCGGCGGAGTGAGATCACGCTTTGACCCGCACGGGCAGCCGCTTGATACCGTTGAAGAAGTTGGAGCGCAGGCGCTCGGGCGGACCGGCAAGCTCCAAATCTACGGTGCGCTTGAGAAGCTCCTCGAAGGCCACGCGAACCTCCAGGCGCGCCAGGTGGGCGCCCAGACAGAAATGCTTGCCCCCGGGGCCGAAGGTCATGTGCCCCACGTGCCGGCTCGGCTCCCGGCCGATGTCGAAGGTGCCCGGGTCCTCGAAGACGGTCTCGTCGTAGTTGCCCGAGGTGAACCAGGTCGTGACCTTGGCGCCGGCCGGTATCTCCGTGCCCGCAAGCTCCGTGTCACAGGTCGTGGTGCGCCGGAAGTGGTGTACCGGGGTAGCCCAGCGCAACATCTCCTCGGCGGCCGACGAGTGCAGCGAGGGGTCCTGACGCAACCGTTCGAGCTGCTCCGGATGCTCCAGCAGGGCGAGCAACCCGTGGGTGATGGTGTGACGGGTGGTCTCGTTACCGGCGGTCGCCAGCAACACGAAGTTCACGTCGTACTCCCGCTGGGTGAGGCCCCCGAACGCGAGCTGGGTTATGATGTCGTTCCTCTGGTCGTGCCGACGCTCCTCGGCGATCTTGCGCCCGAACTCGAACATCTCCTGCGCCGCCGGGCTGGAGAAAGGCAGGAGGCGATGCGCATCGTCTTCAAAAGTATGGGCGTACTCGGGGTCCTGGCCGCCGAGAATTCGGTCGCCAAGCTCGATAATGTAGCGGCGCTCCTCTTGCGGTACGCCCAGGATCTCGGCAAAGACCTGCATGGGGATCTCCGAGGAGATCTGCTCGACAAAGTCGAACTCGCCCCTGGGTAGCGCCAGGTCCAGTACCTCCTGGGTGACCCTACGGACCTGATTCTCCCACTCCTTCACCGCCCGCGGGGCGAAGCGGCTCTTGATGAGCCCCCGGATCTCGTCGTGGCGCGGCGGGTCCAGGTCGATCATGGACTTCCGGGCCTCGATCTGGTCCGGTTCGAGATCCTCTAGCGAGGTCCCGCCGACCTCACTGGAGTAGATGTCCCAGTGCCGGTGAACCTCGCGGATGTCCTCGTAGCGGGTCACGGCCCAGAAGCCGGGGCCGTCTGGCTCGGGGTTGAAGCAGACCGGGGCCTCCTGGCGTAAGGTGCGGAACCACTCGTAGGGGACCCGCTCGACGAAGGCGTCGGGGTCCGAGAGGTCTATATCCTCCAGCGGTACGGTCTCGGGTACACCCGTCTTGTCTGTCATTCACTAACCTCCTACAGGTGGTGCAGGTACTCTGTTATCTCCCAGTCCGAGACCCACGTGCGGTGACGCTCGGCCTCGAAGCGCTTGACGGTGAGGAACGTGTCCACTATCTCCGTCCCCATCGCTTCCCGCAGCACCTCGTCCGCCTCTAGCGCGTCCAACGCCTCTTCCAGGGTGTGGGGCAGCGGCGCGCCGGCCTGCTCCTCGCTCAGGGTGTAGGCGTCGCCGCCCACCGGGGGGCCGAGCGGCAGCTTCTCGCGTACGCCGTGCAGACCGGCGAACAGTATTGCGGCGACGACGAGGTAGGGGTTTGCGCTACCATCTCCCACCCGGACCTCGACCCGCGTGGCCCCGCCGCGCTCGGGCGGCACCCGGACGAACGACGTGCGGTTGTCCCAGCCCCAGTTGACGTTGGTGGGCGCCAGAGAGTCTGGTACGAGCCGCCGGTACGCGTTGATAGTCGGGTTCAGGAAAGCCGTCAGCCCCGTACCGTGGGCCAGAATCCCGGCGATGAAATGGCGGAGCTCCTCCGACACGCCATTCTCGTCTTCACCGTCGGCGAAAGCGTTATCCCCTTCTCGCCCGAGAGAGAAATGGACGTGGAAGCCAGAGCCGCCCTGATCGTTGAACGGCTTGCCCATAAAGGTGGCCATGAGGCCGTTGAGCGCGGCGACGTCCTTTACCGCCGCCTTGAGGCGGAAGGCGCGGTCGGAGACCGTAAGAGCCTCGCCGTGGTCCAGGTTGATCTCGTACTGCGAGTTCATGAACTCGTGGAAAGCGGCGAAGGTACCCATGCCCGAGTCGGATAGCGACTCGGCGATCCGGCGCACCACCCCTTGCGGGTCCGCCTGCGGCCCCACCGTGTACACCATGCTCAGGTTGTCCACGTAGCGGCACATCCCGTTCGGCGACTCCGGGTCGGGCCTGCACAAAAAGAACTCCATCTCCGGCGCCACGACCGGCGACAGGCCGAGCTCTTCGAAGCCTGCTATAGCCCGTCTGACCGCCCCACGCGGGTTGGGCGGCTCGGGATGGTCCCCGACCGGGTACAGGTCGGCGATGCAGCATGCCAGGCCCGGCTCCCAGGGGACGAGCGTCATCGTCGAGAGGTCGGGGTACGCGATGAGATCTGGGTAGCCTTCCTCCCCGCCCCGCACGGGAGTATGCCGCAGGTCGGTGCCCATGACCGACGAGCAGAAACCCAGCCCGTGCTCTATGGCGCGCTCGAACTCCTTTACCGGCACGTCCTTGCCGCGGGGCACGCCGTGCAGGTCTGCGTAGAGCACGCGCACGGAGCTCACGTCATGCTCCGAAAACTCCGGGTAACGTGCCGTTATCCCTTCCTTTTGAACCACCGTTACTCCTTTCCGCCGGCGTCGCCGGCTGATTTCCCGGTACGGTGCGCCGCCACGATGGAAGCGAAGGCGTCGAAAAGCTCGAAGGCGTCGCCGCGGGCGGCTTGTTTGCGCTGATGCGTCGCTTCTAAGAGAGGCCGCCAGTCATCGATCCCCATCTCCGCCAGACGCTCGGTGTCTAGCCCCGCCCAGCCGGAGACTATCTCCACGGTGCTCTCCGGGTGGAACTGGACCCCGAGATGAGGACCTATCCTGAACGCCTGAACGGCCGTATCCGTCCGTGCGATCTCCGCCGCGTCCGGGGGCGTGGTAAAGCTGTCGTAGTGCCACTCCAGCCAGGGTCCGGCGGGAACGGTGGACGGGTCGTCGGTCTGGATCTCACACCATCCGAGCTCCGGCTCTGGCGAGCGCTCCACGCGACCGCCGAGCACCGTGGATAACACCTCCCCGCCAAAGCACAGGCCGAGCACCGGGACCTCGCCATCCACGGCCCGCCGGATTAGCTCTATCTCTCTTACGACCGCGGGCACGTGTACGTCGTTGGGGTTACAGGCCGAACCGAGAGACGCCACGAAAGCATAGTCGGTGGGATCCGGCGCCTCGCTCTCGTCGTAGGAAAGCTGAACCTCGAAAGCAATGCCGCGCTCGTGCAGCCAGTCCTCCAGTATCCCCGGCGGCGTTATGTCACCGTGCTGGCGAATAAGAACGGGCTTCCCCGTGTTCACCTTTCCACCTCCAACACAGTCCTTTTTCCCTGAGCCGGCTTTTCCGTGACACGGGCCGGAAAAACGGCTAACCCACGACTAACCCGAGGCCTGCCCGAGCCCGCGGCGGCTTCTAGATGCGCCATTCGAGACTACCTTTCCAGCATCTTTTCGGCCTCGTCCTCGGGGACGGCCAGCGCAACATGCAGCGTGTTGGCCGAGGTCTGCGGCTGCTCGCCGGCCTCCGAGAGGTCAACCTTCCACTCCTCCACGGTATTGGACAAGCGGCCTATCCCGTCTATCTCTACCTCTACGGTGTCGCCGGGCTCCATCGGCCGGGAGTTTGCCGGCGTGCCGGTCAAGAGAACGTCTCCGGGCTCCAGGGTTATGAGACGGCAAACGTCCGCGAGCTGGTAGGCGACGCTGAAAAGCAGGTCGTCAGACCCGCCCTCCTGGACCATCTCACCGTTCAGATACGTCCTAAGGGTGAAAGAGGTGGGATCGAACTCGTCCGCGCCCACCAGCTCGGGGCCGAGCGGGAGGAAACCGTCCTGCCCTTTCACGCGGAGCATCGAACCCCGATCCGCGTGGCGGAAGTCGTGCAGCCCCACGTCGTTGGCACAGGTGTACCCGGCCACGTATGACAAAGCATCCTCTACACCGACGCCCCGCATGTGCCTGCCGACCACGACGGCCAGCTCTCCCTCGTAGTTGAGAAAACGGGTCCCTTCCGGACGCCTCAAAGCCTCGCGGTGACCGTTGAGAGCCGTCAGGGGCTTCAGAAAGTACGAGGGTTCCGCCGGCGGGTTTGCCTCGTACTCCTCTACCCGGCTCCGGTAGGTAAGGTGGACGGCCATGATCTTGGTCGGCTCCACGGGCGCCAGATACCGCGCCTCACCCTCTGGTATCCGCTCGCCCGACTCCAGCACTATCTCGTCGCCTTCCACACGGCCCCACACGGTTTCGGCGTTATAGAGCACGCGCACGTTGCGGCCCGCCCTCATATCCTCGTTAAATCCCATGTCGGCTACTCCCCTGTACTCCTTGGCTTTCCTTAATGTATAAATTATTCATTCTCTGCTGACGTGTCAAGTTGGTTACAGGAGAAATTTGCACAATGTATCCAGAATTCGTATTATTTATCCATGTATAGAGCCTCACACCCCCCCGAAGATGGGCAGCATCTCCGGATCGACTCTGTGGTGGATCTTGCTTACGGGCGCATCCGGGCCGTGGTTCTTAGCGGCGAGTTGGCTCCGGGCACTAAGCTCAGGCAGGTGGAGCTTGCCGAGCGGTTGGGGATCTCGCGGACTCCGGTACGGGAGGCGCTCCTCCGGCTATCTGCCGAAGGGCTGGTAGAGCCACTTGCAAACCGGGGGTTTCGTGTCGCGGATCTAGGCATAGATGCGGTGCTGCGACGTCTGGAGGTCAGAGCCATTCTGGAGCCGCGCATAGCGGGGCTCGCCGCCGAGCGCAGGACCGAGCGTGATCTGGAAAATCTTGACGCAGCCATCGTACGTGAGGAGCAGGCTACCAACGGGATAGCCGCGCACGATGCGAGTCGTGAGTTCCACGTCGAGCTTGCACGAGCTGCCCACAACGACGAACTGCTCCGGGTCCTGGAGTCCCTTTGGTTAGTGGAGGTCGGACGTCGGTTGCTTTCGCGACGCTGGGTGGTCTCTGAGTGGCCCGCCGAGGACATAGAAGACCACCGTGTGATCATGGAGGCCGTGGCAGATCAGAAGGTCGAAGAGGCGGCACGCCTTGTAGCTGAGCATGTCAGTGGCGCCGTGGATCACTGGGATTCTGATCTCTACGTGAGCGAGACATCTCCTGGCCCACCGGACGTCACAGACGGTGCTCACTAGAATCTAGTGCATGTTATGGGCTTCCGAGGAGAAGCCCGGTAGCTTGTGGGGCCTCAAACGCCTCAAACGTGTGAGGGCGATGAAGTTTAGTCCCTCTACTATCTCGAAAAGCCTCCTGTAGTCCCCGATCAACCTCCGAAAACATGGCGCCAGGCAAAACCCCCGTCGGCAAAATCGCGTTCTACCAGCCATCTTATCAGCAAGAACTCAAAGCGTGGAGCCGAGCATCCAGCGCGACCGATAGTCCCGAGCCCCTCTCTGATTGAGCTGTCACAGATTCCGCAGCTGCAACTCGCACTCCGCACTCCTCCACACATCTGTCCCAAGATTCCTCTCCATTTGCCCCTAGAGGCTCTCTCGGTATCCTTTTCTTCTGTGAGTCACATGTGTAACTCGTGGTACACACAGCAACTCATCGTGACCGTACTATAAATAAAGCAATATAATACTAAAGAACGGGAAGGAAAAGTAGAAAAGAGCAGGGACGAAAAAACATCACATACCATCAGGGGAAAAACGTATAGTGCAAACATGGCGCAGATTTTCAGGGGAGACATCACCAACATAGACGTAGAGTTCATGGTGGGGAGAAAGATAGAAGCGATTACCCTCGGGATCAACAACCGCGCTAGGAGCATCGATGAAGCGGCTATATTCCTCAAAGGGCAGAGATTCAAGAGTCGACACGATCTCGGAGAAATCTCCCGGGTCTATAACATCCTTAGGGATGAGATCTAGAGAGAGGGAGTGCTCTTCTAAGGTAGAGCTATTGTAGGGTTCCCCACGTTCCTCCGTGGCCCTCACCTCTCCCGAACCGCCGTTACGTCTAGGGAAGTCATCCTCCTGAGACTCTGGGGTATTATGCGACAGAGGAGTTTCGGGCTCTCCTACCACAGGGTCGTTTTCTTGAGGAAGATCGCGGGAGGATGCAGGCGGGAGATCAAGATCGTAGCCGTTTTCGATGGCTTTACGCAACCAGCCCGCGGGGTTACGGACGTTACGCTGATGAGGTAGAGCCTCGACGTATTGCATTATCCTCCCAGGCCCATATGAGGCCACCATTGTCTCCGCAGTATCGGCGGACATGCCTTCGGCCTTGAGGCGTTGTATGCAGAAGATCTCATCTTTGCTCAGGGACTCGGACTGTATCGCGCGTCGTTCCTGGTAAGAACTGGAGATCTTGTACACTGCATACTCTTTATCATTGCTTTTCCGGTAGCTGACATCCTCTAGAAACTCCTGAGCCATCAGCTCGGAGTGAGCCGGGGCAAGCTTCTCCTTTATCTTCGAGGCATACCGGTAGTCACTGAGAGGTATACGGTCTTTCAAAGAGAACAGCTCGGCCTCCCAGGTACGACGCCCAGCTCGCTTCTTGTCTATAAGGCGGTACAAGCGCTTGGCGATCGGGCTCGACAATGACCAATAGAACCTGCTGTCGATGTTTTTGAGGTAGTTCGCCTGGTAGGACTCCAGAAAGTAGTTACTAAGGAGCACCGCATTGCGGTCTGTTCTATGACCGTCGGGATCCTCATACTCTGCAAGCTTCACCTGCGAAAGTAGGCTGAAGCTGTCCGAGATATAGCGCTTTTTACCTCCATGATAGAAAGCATTGTGGCTCTCGATGGTAGTAGAGGACATACGGAGCAGGGAGTCCCTGACTTGCCGATAATCTCTACCGGAATGTCCTCTCCCCATGAGCTCGACCAGCTCGTAGATCGAGAAGCTTAACCACCCGTTCGCTGGAAGGCCGCGCTCGTCGATGAGTTGCAGGAGCGCAACGTACACGTCCTGGTCAAAACGGCCTGGTAATCCCCTCCCCATCGCTGCTCTGACTACCCAGGACTGCTCGAGGATGTGCCCCTCCCGAGTACGAAGTTCGTTCTCATACTGAAGAACTCCGGTACCCGCGTTACGGTCACCGACCCGAAAGTATGGGTGTTCCTCGAAGTTTCCCTCCGCAGGCACAAGACTCTTGCTGGTTCTGTGCTGTCTTCTGGGCTGCTGGCTCATCAATATTCTCCCAATATTCCTTCTTTCTGTTGTTTAACAAAACAATAAACAAGACAACATGTCTAACAGAGAGCGGAGCGTGATCTGAGAAAAAGGTTGATTTGCAGGAAAAAGCCAACGAGTTTTTCCTTAGTTGCACGGTATTGTTTCCTTAGTTGCACGGTATTGCTTCCCTAACTGACCGGTAAATTTCCTTGGTTGCACGGTATCGTTTCCCCGAGTGCACGGTATCGACGGCCAAAAGTACCGTGCACTCAGGGAAATCTGAGTATGAAGCAATTTTCTTCCTTAGTTGCACGGTATTAGGTTTATGCAGGCCTCGATCTGAGGTTGAGACATTGGCTTTTAAACGCCCTCCACTGATGTTGGAAATCTGCCGCAAAACGATGTTCTGACCAAGAAAGCCCCTTTCCGGTAAAGGCCCATGTGGGCATTTGAGTCGTATATTCGTAAGGAAACCCGTTTATATGTACATTTAACCTTTAGTTAAAGCTTAGTCTTGAAGATTATTTCCTGCAGCTCTGGAAACTCCTCCGTGATAGGTGCAAGAAGGCACGACGGATAACAGGAACGGAGTATATTCTCTTCCTTAGTTGCACGGTAGCAGCCCTCAAAGGCGATCGTTGTATAGGTAGAACTTCCTTAGTAGCACGGTAGTTTGGAGACGATTTGGATTCAGGAGATAGCCAGGTGAGTTTGCAGGAACGCGCCAACGTCGAAACAGCGATCTGGTCCCACAGGCCCACCCAGAAGAGTTGATAGAGGCAGTTTAAAAACTGGATCCAGAACTTCGGAGGAGATGGTCGCCAGGCCGGTACGTGACTCTATAAGTGCCATCTAACCGCTATCTTGGAGTAAAATTCTACGCTCAGAGAGACAGTGGGTAATGTGTCAAACGATACACTTCCATCAGTACAGAATTACGTAAAAACATAAAAACGGCAACGGATTGTCGGGTTGGGGATTATGGTCTTTGGAGGAAGACTCTGCTTGCTCCGGAAGATTAAGCTTCTATTAGGTGGACATTAGAGCTTTTCAGAGCATAGAGTTCGGTGCAGAGCGACAGGAGCACGAAGAGTATGAGAGAGCGCGCGATATCCAGTGGGTCTACCTCGGTGCCCGGCAGCAGAAGCGGCAGGGCGAACGGTAAGTAGGCAACCGTCGTAACCATGAGGAGGTCTATCGGGCCGAAACAGAGGGCCGCGCTGCCTCTGGCCGCCTGCGCCAATCTCCCTCGATCCCAATCTCGCCACGCTCTACGTTGCCTAGCGGTCGTTCTCACACCGACCTCCTATCTTGACTCCTGGTGAGCACCCGGCGAAAGATCAAGCCACTCAATCACCCTGACTCGTGTTCTGGCTCCGCACTCTGAGGGCGAGCCAGACGAGGGTTACGCCCGCACCAAGCGCGAAGATGCCGATCAGCCATGCGAGCGATAGCAGCCCCACACCCGGCAGGATGCCGAGGATCACACCGAGCAGCACCAGGAGTGCACCACTGGAGATCATGGCCCACATCTTCTCGATCTCGCTCCTGAGCAAAATGGCGGTAGCTATCCGCAATGCTCCGCCGAAGATGGCCCAAAGGGCTACGATGTAGAGCAGAAAGACTGCGGAGAGTCCGGGCCAGAGGAGCGCCAGCAGGCCCACTAAAACCCCGAGCAGTCCCTCTGCCAGGAGCAGAGTCCGCCGCTTACCCTTGACCAAACGTAACCCCGCTACCACGGTAAAGGCCCCATCAACCACCGCGTAGGCGCCGAAAATCACTACCAGCACCGCTAGCGTGAGACTTGGCAAGATGATGGTCACGAGACCGAACAGGATGGCAGCGACGCCTCTCAAGGCCAGCGCCCACCAGCTTCTCGAGAGCGCCGGTGACACCGCTCTCCCCCACGACTGGCTCATACGTCGTCCTCCTCATGTTTACCCTCGTGTTTACTAACAGGAATGTCTTTGGGGACCTCCTCGACCTAGATGATCTCGAAGCTGGAGTCGTGGGGTCCTTTTGAGACCGTCGTGAGGCCGAGGTTGATTCAATTCACTTTGCGAAATGGTATTATCGTCCCCTCTCTCCAGGCTCATGCTCCCGAAATCGGGCCCGGATCGCATACAGTCGCCTCCGAGCACTAAATGGTGCCGTCTGGGAGGCTGTGCCGATGACGATCCTCGTGGATGCGCCTCTGCATCTTGCATAATGTGGAAATTGTCTCACGACTGACAACTCCTGTAACCACCAGCCTGAAAATCTTGTCCTTCTTACCCTCGCGTTACCCTACCGTGATAAGGCTCTGGTCAGTCTACAACATAGATCACAATTGTTGACCCAGCGCTGGGTATCCTGCATGTTCAAAGAAACCCCTGGCATCCTGGGCGGTGACCGCATCGAGAGCAGTGCCCATAGCCTCAACCACGGCTCCTCTGGTCCTGGCCTCTATCCTTCTCAAGATCCCTTTCACCTTGGCGAAAGCTTCTTCTATGGGATTGAGGTCCGGCGAGTAGGCTGGCAAGTATAAAAGCTCGCAGCCCGCATTCTCGATCAGCTCTCTAACATTCTCGACCTTGAAGCCCTCTGGCCTACTACAGACCAGGCTCGCAAGGGCGAGAGGGAGATGTTTGCCCCCATCTCATCCACGAACACCAGCCTCTTGGGATCTATCTCTGCAGCTACGCTCATTCTCCAGGCTGCCCTTTGGAACTCATCTCGTTCCACCGCCCCCACAGTCCGTTTTTTTGACTGAAGCCAAGCCTCTTCAGAAGCCGTTTGACCGTGGAGATACTCAGAGACTGGCCTGCAACCTTCTCAAGGAACAGGCGCCTCTCGGCTATGGTTGCCGCCGACCGCTCCTTGATGTCCTCTTCTAAAAGCTTGCGGGTAGTCTCATTGGTTTTCGGTACTCTGCCGCTGCCCTTTTTCGGTTCGAGCGAGTCCCCTCGGTCGGCGAGTCTCATGTAGCGCTTGACGGTTGGGAGACTGACGCTAAAGAGGCGAGCCGTGGCAGACTTGGAGGTACCCGCGCGGACGGTCTCTACAATCCTAGTGCGCAGGTCTTCGGAGTAAGGTCTCATGTAGTCCATACTCGTCCACGCGTCCATCTGGGTCAACCCCTATGAACTTTGCTGTAGGATGACGACCTTTGCAGGCTCTAGCTCGGCGCGCACCCCGGATGGGTCGACGCCGCGGCTCTCTAGCTCGGCTTGCAGAGGCTCCGTGTCCGGAACCGGCAACGGTCCCTCCATCTGGATGACGAGCATGTCTTCGCTGGTTGTTACTTCGACCGCCGTCCAACCGACTTCCTTGCCAAACGCGCCCGCCGCCTCCAGCGCCCTGGCCTCGCGTGAGGTGTCGCGGGCAATGGAGATGGAGCTCGTGGTTAGAGGCACGCTTACGATTACTATCATCGCGGCGATGACGAGGATAGCGTTGCGGCGGTTGATTGTTCTCTGCCCCGAGTTCGCGTCGGGCGCGATAAGCCGCTGGACGCCGTAGATCGCCATTACCACCGTCCCGCTCCCGAGGATCGCGGCCACGTTCGTCAGAAACAAAAGGAGCGCCCCGAGGGATTGTCCGAACTCGCCCGACTCGAGGGTCAAACCGGCCACGGACAGCGGAGGGACGAGCGAGATGGCGATGGCCACGCCCGGCAATGTGTCGGACACGTCACTCCGCACCAGGGCCACGGACCCTACGGCCCCGGTGGCGAGCGCCGCGAGCAGGTCTATAAGCCTCGGGGCGACGCGCCCGGCGACCTGGGAGTTCGTTGCGGCGGCGACATCGTTGACTACTATCAGACCGAGCAGCCATCCGATGGCGATAGCTGCTAGGGCACCGCCCGCGACGAGGAGCAGCGAGCGGATCAGGTTCAGCCGATCCGCGAGCACGACCGAGAGGACCGTGCCGAGAACCGGGGTCATCAAGGGCGCGACGATCATGGCGCCGATCACCGTCGCGGCAGAGTCGGCCACGACGCCGGCGGCGGCGATGATCGCCGACAGTGTGATCAGGATCCAGAACCTGCTCAGCCTGTGGCGGACGTCCGGCCCGTGGAAGAACACCGAATTGCGCATGTGCTCGAGGTCGTTCATCAACACCGCCTCCGTGTCGGGTTGCGCCATAGAAATTTCGGGATATATCTTCCCATCGTCTAGTGGAAAGTGTCGCCCATGCTCTTTATCGCACAACGAGAACTGCTGACTATGGCAAAAGACGAAGTTCGCGGGCGCGCTCTATGGTCGCCCGGATGATACGTCGAGCTTGCGGTGGATCGAGCACAACTGTCTCTTAGTCGTGTTCACCGACAAGCAAAAGAGTCGGCCACCTCTTGCCGCTGAAGATGGCGGTCCAGAAGATCGGGTACTTCCCGCTCTATCTCATTCAACCCCTGGCCCGGCACGGCGCACCGGATTCTCGAACGCGGCTTGCATCCAGTGCGGTCCAGCATCGAGAGTAGGCAGACACCGGAGCCCCGGCACTCCTCTACAAGTGCGCGAGCTTCTTCGAAGAGGAAATGAGACTCGGCCCAGTCGCCCACCCAAGGCCAGCCGAGTCGGCGCGTACGTAGGCGAGGCATGCGCGTGCACGATGTTCGTTCTTAACTACGGTCTGGGTGAGCTCGATGCCGCGCTCGAGCTCCCTTGCTACTTCCGTAGCGTTCAAAGCCAGAACCAGGCCGAGCGCCACGCGCGGCATGCCAGCGAGTTGGGATTCACCGAAGCTGTGGGCCGAGGTTTGATCCAGAGCGTCGAGCACGAGCCGCCCCTCCCGCAGCGCCCTCACCGCAATTCCATCTCCGGTTACTATGAGTGACAGGTATCTAGCGACGATAAACGTAACTGCCGGGAAAGTCGAGCGAGACTTGGGACAGTCATAGGCACTCCTCCAGCTGATTCCTCAAACCCTTTGCCACTAATTGTTGAGTTTTTGAATACCGTTGGTTTTCACTCCGTTACTGTCGCTACACTGGCTCCGCCCGAGGCGTCTAACAGAGCTTGGTGGCTCCCCTGTCGGTCATGAGGGTCTGGCAGGTCATGTACTTCGCGTCTCCGCTGGCTAGAAACGTGACTATCGGGGCGGCATCTGTATCCGGGTCTCCGAAACGTCCCAGGGGGATGTCCCCGAGAGCCTGCTCGTACATCTGTGACGCGGACTCCCGCCAGTTTCTTACACCCCCGGTCATCGTTATCGGGCAGACGACGTTGATCCGGGCCCCGTCTGCGTCCCCCTCGTTCGCCACGAAGCGGCTCAGGCCGCGGATGACCTCCTTGGTCGCTGCGTATGCCGCCTGCGTGGGCTGGGCCCAGAGGCCGGTCCCGGAGCCGAAGTTGATCACCGCCCCGCCGGTCCTGGCTAGCTCGGGATATGCGGCCTGCATAAACTTCACTATCGCTTTGAAATCTGCCCACCCTAGTTGCCTGTGTGCCATGAAGCATTATCTATTCTATCCGGATGGACTTTGGAGCACCAGCCGCATCACCTCTTGTTACAAACAGACAGCTCCACCCATTTCCTGCATACCAGATCTTGCGCATCAGCTATAGCTCCTAGCGGGATACCGCCAGCGTCCACTACCACTGACCTCTAGGTCCCCCACTTACACGCGGCTACTCTTTTCTACTGGTGTAGCCTCTTATGTGAGCCATACGTTTCCGAGTGGAGTTGGAACCCTAATTTAATTCTGTCCACAATTTCGCTCGGACTTTTATGTGGTGTGATGTGTGCTAGCTCTTCCCTATTAATTTGCGCCTTACAATTCGTCTGTGTCTCGTACCAGCTAAATGTAAGCCACTGCAAACATTTGTCGTTAGCTAGTTTGAAGGTGAAATTTTTGAAACAGCTCCCGATCGCGCACTTCGACTGCATTCAAGCTGGTCTCGAAGCGCAGCAACTGAACTTACTGAAAAATATAATTACAGAAAAAAGTAATCACAGAAAAGTTTGCCCATCTGTAGAAACATCTGTAGAAAATACCCGAATCCGAGATCTTTCGAACTTTTACAGAAATACATAGCCACATATATACAAGTAAACGTAATATAATAAAAACATAATTATATTTTTATGTAAATTACTACCGACTACTGTTTAGAGGAAAAGACTCGCAGAATATATAATTCCGTAAAATTATATGTACGTTTTACTGTAATTACGTATTCACGTGTATCTGTTATTCTGTAAGTGGCTTGGCGGCTAGATTGTACATAGCGGAGGAGGCTTATGGCCATCACGATAGCTCTTACCAACCAGAAGGGCGGGGTGAGCAAGACCACTACGGTTCTCAACTTGGGACATGCGTTGGCCCGGAAGGGTAGAAGGGTATTGTTGGTGGATCTCGATCCCCAGGCATCCCTGACCCTGGGGCTTAACGTCTCGATAGAGGAGGCGGCCTTCTCGCTGTTTGGTGTCATCGAGGCGGGGGACAACATCCGAGAGATCGTACTCGACCTTGGAGGCGCGGATGGTGTTGCCGAAGATGAGAACGGGGGGGAGTTCCACGAGCCGGCATCAGAGAGGCTGGGGGCTGTCGATCAGGCTACGCCGGGCGGGTTGGAATCAGAGACATCTGTGGCGTCCGAGGCCGGCGGTCAAGAGGAGGAGGGCGAAGTTAAGGGGTACGTACATCTCGCTCCGGCTCACATTTCGATGTCGGCATTGGATACGAGGCTGAAGGAGGAGATGGGATATCATACCTTTCTCGCCGAGGCTCTTGAGGCCGTAGCGGAAGACTATGACTTTGTGCTAATAGACTGCCGCCCGGCGCTGGACGCCCTCGAAACGAATGCGATGTACGCGGCCGATTACCTGATAATCCCCGTGGAGACCAACAAATACTCGCTGTACGCCACGAAGGACCTCGGGGAGTTCTACCAGAAGGTCCGGGACCGGTTGAACCCCGGGCTGCGCATCCTCGGGGTGCTGTTTACCCGGGTAGAGAGCCGTACACGGCTCTCAAAAGAGGTGATAGAGCGGGTAAGCACGGTTTTCGGAGATAGCATACTAAATACACAGATACGCAAGAATGTTCGCCTGGCGGAGGTGCCGGGGAGCAGTGACTCTATCTTCGACTATGCGCCAGCCAGCCACGGCGCCCAGGATTACATGAGCCTCGCCGAGGAGGTGATCGAGCGTGTCGGATAACCCGTCAGATAAGTCCCGGAAAGCGGACGAGCTAGATTTCACGGGCCTACTCCCCGGGGACGATCAGCCCCGGCGTGCCCGCGGCTCCCGCCGGAGCCGGCAGGCGTCCGGTGTCAAAGAGGCCGCGAAGCCGGAGACCTCTACGGTAACCCGATCCACCGAAGAGGAGACCGTCGTGGATCGCGAACCTCCGGAGGCAGAAGCTCCCGAAGACGGGGGAGAGAAAGGTATCACTCGGGAAGAGACTGGAGAAGCAGAGACCTCTCCCGAAGAGGCGACCGAGGGGCAACCCTGGGAGTCGGAGCAGGCGAGCGGACGCGGGGATGCCGCCCGTACCCCGGTCTCTAGCCCGACGTACGGGTCTGTGGAGAGCGGCGCCCGAGGGGAAGGTGGGAGAGAAGAAACCCTCACGAACCTCACGAGCCTCACGTCACCGGCAACCCAGCCTCCTGGAAGTGGCAAACCTGGGACTGGACCCAGGCCCCAGGACGAGGAAGCGGGAAGCGACGGCGGGCCCTTAGACTCCGCCCCTGAAGCTTCCTCCGGTTGGGTCGCCCGTGGAGCCTTGCGGGTGGGTGACGCGCACGACCGGCAGGCTATCGTACTCGAGGGGCACGAGCTGGACACGAGGCTCCGGCAGGTGTCCCGGATGTCCCCCGAACAACGGAGTAGTTACAAGTCAACCATCCTCCTGTCAGAGGAACACTACGATCTGCTCACGGATCTGTGCCGGGACTTCCGCAAACGAGGCTTCAAGGGGCACGACGCAACGATATCCAACGTAATGTCTGTCGGACTGGAGATCATGCGTGAGGCCCTGGAGGCGGAGAAGAATCTGCCAAAACCCTGACCTCGCCAAAACCCGACCGGTAGCCGGGAAGCCCGGAGTCTATCCCCGCCACTCTGGATAACCGTGGCTCTCCCCGGCGACGAAGCCCGGCCCGAGGAGGTGGCGCTGCTGCGCCACCGCGGGTAGGCAAAGCGCTCGCGAGAACATAGCCGAACCCCGGTCCACGCTGGCTTCGCGGAGTCGTCCCAGAGAGCCGCCTCCGAGCCTAAGCCGTCCGCAGGTTTATAGAAGTCACGGCCGACACCGGCTCCGGACCTCGCCACCTTGCTGGCCCACGCCGAGGGCGGGCTAGTGGATGCTATCGCGAATAACTCGCGTAACCTCGGCGGCGTGATCGACTCCGAGTGTGACAAGGCCGCCTGCCTCCGTCAACGACATGGTGGGTGAGAGAACCTGCAAGCTTCTCGGCCTGGGCAAAAAAGTAACGTTCATCGATCTACTGAAGGCGCTCTACCGGGCCGCCTGTGAGAGCGCCACTTGACTGTGTAAAAGCCCGCTTCGGCGCCAGCGTAGGGCTCACTTTGTATCATCCTATGCAGGCGACGGACGCAGGCCGCAAATGGGGTGAATGGGGTTAGGTTGGTCTGGTGGAAGCTCGTGGACTCGGGACGTAAGCGGCCAGAGGGGAGCCGACATGCCCGTAACGAATATTTAACGATGAAGTCGTAAAGCCTGCCCGCTCTTCGGAGACACCTATCTCTTCGGAGACACCTATCTCTAGAGCAGACTTACGTCCCTAATAATCCTATTTTCGTACCTCCTCCAGGGCCAATTAGCGGATATACATCGGCGCCTATCCTCTAAAGAGCTTGCCGAGACCACTTCGTGTTTCGAGAGCACCGGCTAGCCGGAGTGCTTCCCAGAAGGTAACCTGGTTGGCCGTAAGCACCGGCTTCCCGACCGTCTCCTCTAGCTTCTGTATCCAGGCTGCGGTGTGCAATGCGGTGTCGGGGATCAACAGCGCCTCGGCCTCTGGATGATCGTTCTCTGAGGCGAGCCGCAGCACCTCCCGTTCTTCGAGCGTCCCGACCTCGGCGGCGGTAATGATTCCTCTGCTGGCGATCCGCGGCACCCCGATGCCGGCCGTCCCGAGAAACTCCGCAAACAAGCCGGCTATATCCTCGGGGTAGGTGGCGGCGACCGCGACCCGTGTAACCCTCAGGGCCCTCACGGCCTCGATGTACGCCAACGCCGTCGTGGAGGCCGGGACTCCCAGAGCTTCCGCTAACTGGCGGGCCTGATGTTCCGCGCCGTCTCGTCCGAGCACGAAGCTCGCGCTCGTCGAGCTCCACACCACGGCCCGTGGGGGCAGGTCTGCTATCTCTCTCGCGCCCTCCAAAAGCCGCGGTATGGAGCCCATCTCCGAGAGCGCCTCCACGGTGTGGGCGTCTTTCCAGATGGAGGTGTGGACCACGGCGGCCTCCACCGATGAGCCGAACTTCTCGGCCAGCCGCGGGTAGTCGTCCTCCGCGGCGTGCCCGGGATACAGAAATCCCAGCTTGGTAGCCCTTGATTCATTCATCCACAATCCCCGTCCCGCTACGCGTCTCGTGAGCCCGTGAGCCACGCCCTAAAGGGTATTAAGGGGGCACTATACCTCTCTCTAGCGGAGGCTTGCAGCAGGGGGGTTGCCGTCCCAGAATAGAGGAGCGGGACGGAGACGGCCGATACCGGGGTGCTCGTAAGCATATACCCGTGTTTTCCGGGAGCGGAGGCACTTGATCAACGTGGACCTAACCGGACAGGCTCTACTCGACCAGGAGAGGCAGACGGGTATTGGCCTGATCGTGCCGTTCGACCTCATGATCGACCGCGAGTACTGGCGTTGGGTCCCGGAGTCGACCACGCTTTATCTCACGCGTACTCCCTCACTCGAGCTGCCGATGAACGTGGATTTCGCCTCCGCAGTGGGCGACCTGGGCATGATTTCCAGAGCCACGCGCGACCTCGCGGCCGCACGTCCGGACGTTACGGTCTACGCCTGCACCTCCGGGAGCTTCGTCGACGGTCTCGTTGGCGAGGCCAGGATCAGGGAGGCCATGCGAGAGGCCGGCGCCCGGCGGGCGCTCACGACCAGTGGCGCGCTTCTCGAGGCGCTCCAGGCTCTGGGTGTACGGCGGCTCGCGGTCGGCACGCCCTATGACGCCACGGTCACCGAAAGGCTCTCACGCTTTCTGGCGGAGGCCGGGTACGAGATCGTCTCCAGCGCCTTTCTCGGCCTCACCGGGAACATATTCCGGGTCAGCCGCCGGAGCGTCCGCGCCCTCGCGCTCGCCGCCGACGGCCCGGAGGCCGACGCGATCTTTCTGTCCTGTACGAACCTCCGGACCTTCGACGTACTCGAAGGGGTCGAGGAGGAGCTAGGCAAGCCCGTGCTATCGGCGAACCAGGTAACGATGTGGGCCGCCCTGCGCGCCGCGGGGCTGGCGGAGGCATATCATCGGCCGCCGCCGTCCCCGCTCTGGCTGTAACCGGCTGGCCTTAACCGGCTCGGGAGCGTCTATGGCTCGCGGTCGCTCTTACCAGTGAGGTCGTTCATCGCGTCCCGCAGGTGGGCTTCGAGGAGCCCCAGGGCCTTTGTTTCGTCGCCCCGGCGCATGGACTGGAGTATGCTTCTGTGCTCGGTGGCGAGGCGTTGATGTACCGGATAGGCGAACTCGAGCGCCGACAGGCACATTCTCGTCTCGACGAGCAGGGTGTCGAACATCTTTCGCAGACGTTTGCTCTGCGAAGCGCGCACCAGGTGCTCGTGAAAGCACAGGTCGCAGTCCGCGATTCTGGGCCATTCGCCGCTCTCCGCGGCCTCTAGCATACCTTCCACGCATTCTTCGAGCCGGTCGAAAGGCTCGGCCTCACCCCGGCGGATAACTACCTTCGCGGCCTCACGCTCGATCGCCCTCCGGGCGAGATACACGTCTACTATATCTTCCTCGTCGAGCGAGACGACGAAGACGCCCCGGTTGCGCCGGTATACGAGCAGGCCTTCCTGTACGAGCCTCTGCAGCGCCTCACGCACGGGACCCCGGCTAACCTCTAGCTGGGATGCGAGAGACGACTCACCGAGCCGCTCGCCGGGCGAAAACGTCCCATCTTTTACCCGCTCCCTGATCTGGCTGGCTATGGCTCCGGCCGCCGTCTCCCGGCTAACGGGCTCGAGACCCTCTAAACCGTGCATCATTCGCCCCCATGCCTCCTGTAAAGCATCACCCGAGCAAGAACCAGTTTACCCGGCTCCAGAGGATTGGTACCCTCCCGACCAATGAGTCAACTGTTTACAATTATACAATAGGGACCTACCTTAGGGTGATGTTAGGGGGGAGCACGGTGCGTAACGAAGGGAGGTTAGCGTGGAGGCGAGCACTTCCAACGTGACCGGGGAGGATAGGGGAGACGGCCGTCTGCCAAGGGTCCTGGTTCTCGGTGCGGGGGCTTCAAACCCGCCCCGGGGCATCGAGCCGGTGATGGAGAATGCCCGGGTAAGCTTCGCCGGAGACGTGGAGGAGTTGAGGCGCGAGCTGCCGGGTACGGAGGCTCTCTTCGTGTGGGATTTCAGGTCCGACGAGCTACAGCAAGCCTGGGAGCGGGCGGACAGCCTGGAGTGGGCCCACGTCGCCGGCGCGGGGGTCGACGCGGTGCTTTTCCCGGCTCTGGTGGAGAGCAGCGTGACCCTCACCAACTCCCGAGGCGTCTTCGACCGCCCGATAGGGGAGTACGTGATCGGGCTGATGCTGATGTTCGCCAAGGGCTTTGCGGAGACCATGGAGCAGCAGCGGAGCAAGCGTTGGGCCCACCGTGAGACCGAGACGCTCTCCGGCAAACGTCTCCTGGTGGTCGGGGTGGGGCCGATCGGGCGCGAGGTCGCGCGTCTGGCGAAGGCCCTGGACATGCACACAGAGGGGGTGGCGCGAACTGGACGAGAGGGCGACGAGGATTTCGATCGCTTGCTCTCCGACGAGCGGCTGGACGAGGCCCTGCCGGAGGCGGACTATGTCGTGGTCGCCGCCCCGCTCACCGGGCGCACGCGCGGCATGTTCGACCGGAGCAGGTTTAGTCGGATGAAGCCCGGGGCGCGCTTCATCAACGTCGGCCGGGGTCCGATCGTGGAGGAGGGCGCGCTGCTCGAGGCGCTGCGCGAGGGCGGTATCTCCAGTGCGGCGCTCGACGTGTTCCAGAACGAGCCGTTGCCGCCGGAGAGCCCTCTGTGGGAGGCTGAGGGGATGTTCGTATCGCCGCACATGTCCGGCGACTTCACGGGCTGGCTCGACGCTCTCGGGGAGCTATTCGCGGAGAACTTCGGACGTTGGACCCGCGGGGAGCCGCTGCTGAACGTCGTGGACAAACAGAGGGGCTACGCCGGAACGGGCGCGCCTCAGGAGGGTAAGGGTTGACCGAAACCGCATTTCTTACGGCCGCGGAGCTTGGACGGCTGTACCGGGACCGGGAGCTATCCCCCGTGGAGGCGACGCGGGCGGCGCTGGATCAGATCGAAGAGCACAACCCCCGCGTGAATGCCTTCTGCCTCGTAGACGAGGAGGCGGCGCTCGCCTCGGCCCGGGAGTCGGAGAAGCGTTACTCGGACGGCGGGCCGCTCGGGAAGCTGGACGGGGTGCCGGCCTCCATAAAGGATCTCGTCCTGACCCGCGGCTGGCCTACGCTACGCGGCTCGCGGCTGGTGGACCCCGATCAAGCGTGGGAGGAAGACGCTCCCTCGACCGCCCGTCTGCGGGAGGGCGGCGCCGTCCTGCTCGGGAAGACCACCACCCCGGAGTATGGCTGGAAAGGGGTCACCGATAGCCCGCTTACCGGCGTGACGACGAACCCGTGGGATACGACCCGGACCTCGGGCGGGTCGAGCGGCGGCGCGGCGGCGGCGATAAGCCTCGGGATGGGGAGGATCGCTATCGGCACCGACGGCGGCGGCTCTGTACGCATACCGGGGGCCTTTTGCGGCATCTTCGGCTTCAAGGCGACCTTCGGCCGGGTCCCGGCCTGGCCTATCAGCCCGTTCGGCACTCTCGCTAACGTCGGCCCGATGACGAGTACGGTAGAGGACGCGGCGTTGATGATGGACGTGATCTCAGCCCCGGATTACCGGGACCCGCTTACCTTGCCGCCGGCCGGATACGACTTCGCCGACCATCTCGAAGGCGGTGTGGAGGGTCTGCGCGTGGCGTTTAGTCCGGATCTCGGCTACGCGGAGCTGCACCCGGAGGTGCGCGATGCTGTAGAGCAGGCCGCCCGGGCCTTCGAGGAGCTGGGGGCGACCGTGGTGCGCGAGGACCCGGGCTTCGACGACCCGGTGGAGTGCTTCAAGGCTCACTGGTACCCCGGCGCCGCGAAGGCGCTCGCAGCCTACGGTAGAGAGGCGCGCGCGCTCATGGACCCCGGCCTCGTGGAGATAGTCGAGGAGGGTGAGCGATACTCGGCCGTGGAGCATCTGGAGGCGGTCGCAAAGCGCGGCGAGCTGGGCATCCTGATGGGCGAGTTCCACCGCCGATACGACCTCCTGCTGACCCCCACGATGCCCATACCGGCCTTCGAGGCCGGGGTGGAGACGCCGGGTTCTCGGGGCTCGGGCGGGCGCTGGACGAGCTGGGCGTCGTTCTCACACCCGTTCAACCTGACCCAGCAACCGGCGGCCACCGTGCCGTGCGGCTTCGCGGAAGGCCTGCCGGTCGGCCTGCAGATCGTGGGCGCCAGGCACGCCGATGCGCTCGTGCTGAGGGCCGCCCGCGCCTACGAGGCGGCGCATCCGATGAGTAGCCGGCCGCCGCTGGCGGCGTAGCCTCCGTCTACGCCGGAATACGGAAATACCGAGAGAGGGAGGAAGAGTTGGCACGATACATGCAGATCAGGCTGGAGAAGCGGGACGTCTCTTGCGTGGCGCGGCTCCTGGACGACAAGGCTCCGCGCACCTGCGAGGAGGTGTGGAACGCGCTGCCGCTCACCGGTGACGCGTACCACGCCAAGTACGCGCGGAACGAGATCTACAGTCTGGTGCCCGGCTTCGCCGAGACAGAGCCCGGCCGGGAGAACCCCACGATTACGCCCATACCCGGCGACGTGGTCTACTTCTCGTTCGAGCCGTGGCAGCTTATAACGGGCTCGCACGGCTACGACGAGTCGGACGACCTCGCGGGTCTGGACCGGATCGTGGACCTCGCCCTGTTCTACGAGCGCAACAACCTGCTCTTGAACCCCGACTACGGCTTCGTGCCGGCCAACGTCTTCGCCACGATAGAGGAAGGCCTCGAAGACATCGCCGCCGCCTCCCAGGACCTCTGGAAGCGCGGCGTCGAGGGCGAACGCCTGAGCTACAGCCGTCTGGACAGATAAGTAAGTACCTAGAGGACGGTGCGGGTCGCGCTCGCCTCTCCGTAGAGGCGGGCGAACTCGTCCAGGTTGCGCTGGGAGAGCTCCCTGGCGGCCTCGCGCGGGCTGTCTGTCCCGGCCTCCCAGGCCTCCAAGATCTGGCCCACCGCCCGCCGCATCTCTACCGACAGCTTCTCGAAGGCGTCCATGGGCTCGGGGGTTATGTCCCCGAAGAGCGTCCACCACGCCCAGCCCACGGCTCCGGCGTTCGCGATAAAGTCCGGTATTACCGGAATGCCGCGTTCGAGCAGGCGCTGCTCGGCGTCGGCGGTCACGGGGACGTTTGCGGCCTCGGCTATGAGGCGGGCGTTTACCTTCTCGCAGTTGTCGGCGTCTATGGCGTAGGAGATCGCGGCCGGGACGAGCACCTCGGCCTCGACCGAGAGCCACTCCTCGACGGGGAGCTCCCGGTCTCCGGGGCCCAGCGCCGAGCGGTCGATCTCGCCGTACGCGCTGCGGGCTTTGAGCAGCCTCTCCACGTCTACGCCTCCAGGATTGAAGATAACTCCTTTGGCGTCAACCGCTCCGACCACCCGGATGCCGCCCCGGGCGAGATATCGGGCGGTGGAGCCTCCCATGGAGCCGAAGCCCTGGACCACGGCCCGGGTCTCCCCGGGCACGAGCCCGAGCCGCTCCGCCGCCGCGCCCACGGCCTCGGCGACCCCGTAGCCGCCGATCATGTCCGGCATCGGCACGCCTTCGACGTCCACGGCAAAGGCTTCCCGCACCCGCGTTAGCGTGCGGTCCGGATCCGCGCTCCGCACGAGCGCGGCGTGCAGCGACATCCCGAGCCCAGCCTCGTCGAAGACCTCATCCAAAAGGTCTTGCGGAATACCGAGATCCTCCGCCGTTACCCAGTAGTCGTCCAGGATCGGCCGCACCGCCCGCACGAACCGTTCGAGCACGCCCCGCGCCTGCGGGTCGAACGGATCGAAGTCTATGCCGCCCTTGGCCCCGCCCACGGGCAGGTTCAGCGCCCCGGTCTTGTACGACATGCCGCTCGCAAGGTCCTCGACCTCCCCGAGGGTGCACCCGGCCCGCATCCTGGTACCGCCGGTCGCTATGCCGCCGACGAGCCGATCCACGACGACGTACCCCTTCGCCCTGGTCTCGGTATCGGTCCAGTTCAGCCTCAGAAATGGCTCGCGCCAAGCGGACATACAGACTCCTCCTATTCACCGGACACCGTGAAGGCGATCCTCTAAAATACTCTAAGTTTGACGCTATATTGTCAACAGTTTACACTTTGCACGAGCTGTATGTGGCGAGGAAAGGAGCGCTCATCTACTACGCTCATCTACTAATTCCGGGGCCGGTATGATCGTGGGCTCTGCTTTTTTGAGCGTACCGGGACGCTAGTATAGTGGCGAGCTTTCTGTGTACTTCCGTGTGTATGCCCGATTTCGGCTTGAGAGTACAGGAAAGCCGATAGGGTTAGGGTCCGGGTAAGTGTCGGAGCCGGGGTATTCAGAGTTTTTAGATAGCCGCGGGAGAGTGCGGGGAAGTATGGGGAAGTGCGTACGTGCCGTGGGGATCCCGCTAAACGCGCATAGGTATGCGGGGGTGGGGAAGGAGGAAACGCAGATATGATGGAGCAGGTAGGACGTGCCTTGGGTCTTAGGACGAATCCGGTGGTGTTCTTTACTTCGGCGCTCTTTATCGTCTTGTTCGTCGCTTTTGGGGTCTTCTTTTCGGGGGCCATGACCGCGGTTTTCGGTGCCACCGCGGGGTGGCTATCTGCGAACCTCGGCTGGCTGTACATATTGACGGTGACCTTGATAGTGCTCTTCGTGCTCATACTGGGCTTTAGCCGCTACGGGAAGCTGCGGCTCGGGCCCGACGGAGCCCGGCCCCAGTTCGGGAACTATGCCTGGTTCGCGATGCTCTTTACCGCCGGGATCGGCAGCGTGCTCATGTTCTACGGCGTGGCGGGGCCGGTATCCCACTACGCGGCCAACCCGATGGAGATTGGCAACAACGCCGACAAGGCTCAGGCCGCCCTTAACTTCTCGCTGTATCACTACGGGCTCCACGCCTGGGGCGTATTCGGGCTGGCGGGGCTGTCTCTGGGCTATTTCGCCTACCGGCGCGGGATGCCCCTGAGGCTGCGCTCGGCCTTCTATCCGATTTTCGGTAACAGGATCCACGGCCCCATAGGTCACGTAATAGACATCTTCACCGTTCTGGGTACCGTGTTCGGCGTGGCCGTTACGCTCGGCCTGGCGGGATCTCAGGTCAACATCGGCGTCAGCCGGACGCTGGGCATCAGCGAGTCTACCCTGTTGCAGGTCTTGATCATCGCCGGGATCACGGCGGTCGCGGTGGTCTCGGTTGCCCTTGGTCTCGAACGCGGCATTAGCAGGCTCGGCCAGACGAACATGGCGCTGGCGATCCTGCTTTTGGCGTTCGTGATCGTGGCCGGACCCACCGTCTTCTTGTTGCAGAACTTCGTCCAGAGCATCGGCTACTATTTCCAGAACTTCGTCCAGTTCTCCTTCTGGAACCAGGCGTACAACGACGACGGTTGGCAGGGTAGCTGGACGGTCTTCATCTGGGCCTGGCAGATCTCCTGGGCCCCGTTCGTGGGCATGTTCATCGCGAGGATCTCCTACGGACGTACGATCCGGGAGTTCGTACTGGGGGTGCTATTCGCACCGCTGCTCTTCACGATCTTCTGGTTCAGCACGTTTGGCGGGACCGCGCTCAACTCCGTGCTCGGTGGTAACGGTAACCTCACGCAGGTCGTCACCGCGGAGGGCGGGATACGCGCCGCCCTCTTCGCCATGCTGGAGACCCTGCCCCTGGCCACCCTGAGCTCGATACTGGCCCTCGCTGTTATCTGCATATTCTTCGTCACCTCTGCCGACTCGGCCTCGTTGGTCCTGGACACATTGACCTCGGGCGATAGCGAGAACTCGCTAACCCGCCAACGTGTCTTCTGGGCGGTCTCTCTGGGCGCCATCGCCATCGTGCTACTGCTGGCGGGGGGCCTCGACGCCCTCTCAAACGTGGTCACCACCACCGGGCTTCCCTTCCTGGTCATCCTGGCCGTTATGTGCTTCAGCCTGCTGCGGGGCCTGCGCAGCGAGGAAGAGTCCTCCCCCGAGACGGACGGAGAGCCCGGAGCGGCGCAGCCGGCCGGCGAGACGGGAGGAGCGGCCGTGCACAGCGGTGCCCAGGAGCGGTCGCTGCTGGCAGAGGGTCAGTCGTCGCAGGCGCAAACCAGAACCAACGATCCTCGATAAACGAGGCTCCGCGGGCTCATTCGCGGGCCGGGGGAAGCTGTATCATTGGACTCTCCCGGCCCGCGAGATTCGCCCGGGCTATGCAGTATCCGCGGATCAGCAAGGTTGGACCAGCAAGGTTGGACCAGCAAGGTTAGAAGGGGTGCTTACGGGAGGTGTTTGCCGATAACGCACAAGACACCGTAGACGTAGCGCATGCGGTGGGTGTGAGTTTTTCTCCGGTAGAGGGGACACAATCGGCCAGAGTCACATCCCGGCACTCTGGCTCTTGTCAGCCCGGGCGCCACTCTTCAGTGGCCTTGTTCGGTAGTGAGACGAGATAATGGTTCACGAGTCGTAGTACCCTATTCGATAGGAGGAGAGATTTGGCCAGGGTCATAGGCATACCGTCGGAGGTAAAGGACAGCGAGCGGCGGGTCGGGCTGCAGCCCGACGGGGCCGCGGAGCTAGTCCATCAGGGCCACGAGGTACTGGTCCAGGAAGGCGCCGGGGTGGGGGCGGGCTTCTCCGACTCCGAGTACGAAAAAGCCGGGGCCAAGCTAGTCTCCACCCCCGGAGAGGTCTTCGAGGCGGCGGGCCTCATAGTAAAGGTCAAAGAGCCCGTACCTTCCGAGTACGACCTCTTCAAGGAGGGCCAGGAGCTCTTCACCTACCTGCATCTGGCCGCGGACAAGGGCCTCACCGAGTTTCTAATGCAGCGAAAGATAGCCTCAATAGCCTACGAGACTGTAGAGCTAGATGACGGCTCCCTGCCGCTACTCACCCCGATGAGCGAGGTCGCCGGGAGAATGGCCACCCAGGCCGCGGCCCACTCTTTGGAGAACACCTCCGGAGGCGCGGGGCTCCTGCTCGGAGGGGTGCCCGGCACCCCGGCGGCAAGGGTCACGATCATAGGCGGGGGCGTATCTGGTACGGAGGCGGCGAAGATAGCCGTGGGTATGCGGGCCGTGGTGAGGGTAATGGACATAAACCCAAAGAGGCTCGCCTACCTCTCTGACATCTTCGAGGGCAGGGTGGACCTCGTAACCCCGAACAGGGCCAGGACCGCCGCCTACGTCGCCGAGAGTGACGTGGTAATAGGAGCCGTGCTGGTAGCCGGAGCCAAGGCCCCTAAGCTGGTATCCAGAGAGATGGTCGCCTCGATGAGGCCCGGAAGTGTGGTGGCCGACATCGCAATAGATCAGGGCGGGTGCATAGAGACCTCCCGCCCGACCACACACTCAGAGCCGACCTACATAGAGGAAGGCGTGGTCCACTACTGCGTGGCGAACATCCCGGGAGCGGTGGCGAGGACCTCCACGCTGGCGCTAACCAGCGCGACCTTGCCGTATCTGGCCAGGGTGGCGGAGAGTGGCATAGAGGGAGCGGCGGCGGCAGACCCGGTGCTCGCAAAGGGGCTCTCCACTCTTGGAGGCGAGCTGGTCTCGGAGCCCGTGGCCGAGGCCCACGGCCTGGAGTATAGTCGGTACGAGGCTAACGAGGTCAGCGGGTAGCTTACCTAGAATCATCTAAAGTCACCCGGATGCACCTAAAATCACCTGATCCCGCTTGAACGGAACTTGAACGGAACTTGAACGGAGGTAGGAGGATTCAGATGGATACTCGGCAGACCGAAGAGGCCACCACCCAGGAGCACGGCCAGCATAACAACCAGCACAACCAACACAATCAGGAGTTGGCGGAGAAGGACCGGCGGTACGTGTGGCACGCGATGGCCCGCCACACCGAAGATGGTCCCCCGGCCCCGATGATGGTAGAGAGCGGACAGGGCGCCTGGGTCACCGACACGGCGGGAAACCGCTATCTGGACGGCATGAGCGGGCTGTGGTGCGTGAACGCCGGCTACGGCAGGGAAGAGCTCGCAAAGGCAGCCTACGATCAGCTCGTGAAGCTGCCGTACTACCCGCTCACCGGCTCGCACGAGCCGGCGGTAGAGCTCGGAGAGAAGCTGAACCGGTGGCTGGACCCTTCAGGGCAGTCTGAATACGTAATCTTCTACTCGAATTCGGGCTCCGAGGCAAACGAGACGGCGTTCAAGATAGCCCGTCAGTACCACGAGCAGAACGGACAGACGGACCGCTGGAAGTTCGTCTCTCGGTACCGGGCCTACCACGGCAACGGCTTCGGCTCTCTGGCGGCCACCGGCCAGGCCCAGCGCAAGTACCGCTACGAGCCCCTGGCGCCGGGATTCTTGCACGTACAGCCACCGGACACCTACCGCTGCGAGTACTGTGGTGGCCGGGCGGCGGGTAACGAGTGCGGTAAGGATTGCGCCGTGAGGTACGCCCGCCAGATCGAGCGCGTGATCCTCTACGAGCTGCCAGAGACCGTCGCGGCCGTGATCATGGAGCCGATCATCACCGGCGGCGGCGTCATAACCCCGCCGCAAGACTACATGGCCGAGGTAAGGCGCATCTGCGACGAGACCGGGGTGCTACTCATCTCGGACGAGGTCATCTGCGGCTTCGGCCGAACCGGCGAGAACTTCGGCTTCCAGAACTATCTAGGTTCAGGCAACAAAGAAAACGCCCCGGACATCGTGACGATGGCCAAGGGCATCACGAGCGGCTACCTCCCACTGTCGGCCACGGCGGTAAAGCGTGAGATCTACGAGGCTTTCGCCGGAACCGGCCTCTACGACAACCTCCGCCACGTAAACACCTTCGGCGGCAACCCGGCGGCCTGCGCGCTGGCCGTAAAGAACCTCGAGGTAATGGAAAAAGAAGAGCTGCCAAAACGTTCAAAGGAGATGGGCGAGAAGCTCTACGAAGAGCTAGAGGAGATAAAGGACCATCCAAACGTAGGTGACCTCCGCCACCGGGGACTCCTGTTCGGCATAGAGATGGTAGAGGACAAACAGAGCGGAGCCCCCTCCCAGGAGAAGACCGCCGCCTTGCTAGCGGCCTGCAAAAAGCGCGGGCTCATAGCCGGCAAGAACGGAGACACCGTGGCCGGCTACAACAACATCGTCGCCCTCTCACCGCCGCTGTCTTTGACCGGCGAAGACCTGGAGTTTATCTCCGGCACGCTCAAGGAGACGGTCGCGGACTTATAGGCTTCTCGTGTTTTTGAACAGGTAAGACGCGCCGGGTCCGGAGGGTGGGCGGGATCAGCGGGCTCGAGAGTGGGCCCCGGAGCCGGGACCGGGACGGCCGCACCCCGGCCCCGCTGATCCGCCAGATAAGCGAGAGGAGACGATGATACAAACCGCAGAGAAGCTGTTCGTGGGCGGCGAGTGGCATGGGGCGCGCTCCGGGCGGACCTTCGAGGTCGCCAACCCTGCAAACGGGGAGACCATAGCCACCCTGCCCGATGCGGACCGGGAGGACATGCAGCGCGCCATAGACGCCGCGGCCGCCGTACAGGCAGAGTGGTCGGAGCGACCGGCGCAAGACCGGGCCGCCATCCTCGAGCGCGCCGCGGCCCTGATGCACGAGCGCAAGGAGCACCTCGCAAGGACGATGACCCTGGAGCAGGGCAAGCCCATAGCGGAATCCCGGGGCGAGATCGTCTACGCCGCCTCCTTCCTGGAGTGGTTCGCGGGAGAGGCGCGTAGGGTCTACGGAGATACCATCCCCGCCTCCTCTTCCGGCAAGCGCATACTCGTCATAAAGCGTCCCGTGGGGGTGAGTGCTGCGATAACGCCCTGGAACTTCCCGGCGGCGATGATCACGCGCAAGCTCGCTCCGGCGATAGCCGCCGGCTGCACGATGGTCATAAAGCCCTCCGAGCTCACCCCGCTCTCCGCCCTGGAGCTGGCGAAGATCTTCGAGGAGGCCGGGCTACCCAAAGGCGTGCTCTCGGTGGCTACCGGCCTCGACGCCGCCGCCGTCACGAGCGCCATCATGGAGGAGTGGCGGGTGCGCAAGCTCTCCTTTACCGGCTCCACCCCGACCGGGAAACTTCTCATGAAGCAGGCCGCGGACACCATGAAGCGTCTCTCCCTGGAGCTCGGCGGACACGCCCCGTTCATAGTCTTCGACGATGCCGACCTCGAATCCGCCGTGCAGGGTGCCATAGCCTCCAAGATGCGCAATGCCGGCCAGACCTGTGTGTGCGCCAACCGCATCTACGTCCAGAGCGGTATCGTGGAAGAGTTCACCTGCAGGCTCACCGAGGAGATGGCCGCGATGAAGGTCGGCAACGGCCTCGAAGAAGGCGTCGGCGTTGGGCCCCTGATCGGTCCCGGAGCGGTAGAGAAGGTCGAGCGTCACGTCGCCGACGCCAAGGAGAAGGGCGCCCGGGTAATACTGGGAGGCGAGCGGGCCGAGGTGGGTGGCGGCGGATACTTCTACGAGCCGACCGTGATCACGGGCGTGACGGACGACATGCTCGTCTCAGACGAAGAGACCTTTGGCCCTGTGGCGGCGCTGATGAGCTTTGACACCGAAGAGGAGGTCATCGGCCGCGCAAACGACACGCGGTACGGCCTCTCGGGCTACTACTACACCCGTGATGTGGGCCGCGTGATGCGCCTCGCAGAAAGCCTGGAGTACGGCATCCTCGGGGCCAACGACGGCATGCCCTCCGTCGCCCAGGCCCCGTTTGGCGGAATAAAGGAGTCCGGCTTCGGACGTGAGGGCGGCAGCCAGGGCATAGAGGAGTACCTGGACATAAAGTACGTCTCTATGGGCGGCATCGAGAGTAGTAGCTAATGACGAGCTCCGTAAACTCCGTGGTGCACGACGACCTCCAGGGCGACCTCCAGGACTTGCAAGGCCGCCTGCACGCCGCACTCGACGGCAGGCTGGACGGCGGCCTGTACACGGACGATGCCTCGCGCTCTTTGTGGTCCACGGACGCCTCTATCTACCTCCGCCGGCCCGAGGGGGTGGTCGTGGCCCGCTCGGAGGAGGACGTGCGGCTGGCGCTCGCGGCTGCTAGAGAGCTCGGGCTCGCCATCACGCCCCGGGGCACCGGCACCTCCCTGGCCGGGCAGGCGACGGCTCCGGGTCTGGCCCTGGACGTGTCGGGGATGTGCGACATCCTTGAGGTGGACGTCGAGAACCGGCGCTGCGTCGTGGAGCCCGGCGTCATACAGGGCGAGCTCAACGCCCGGGTGGCGTCCGACGGGCTCGTGTTCGGGGCGGACACCTCTACCTCGGACGTCGCGACCCTGGGGGGCATGGTCGGCAACGACTCCGCTGGGATGCGCTCGGTGGTCTACGGCACGACCGCGGACCAGATCCTCTCCCTGCGCTGCATCCTGGCGAACGGCGAGACGGCCGAGCTCCGGCCTATGGCCCGCGAGGAGGCCGAACGCAGAGCCCGGGAGAACGAGGACGCCGAAGCGGTCCTGCTCCGGGGCGCCCTGGAGATAGGAGAGCGCCACCACGAAGAGATTCGGCGCCGGTTCCCCGAGATGATCCGGCGCGTCTCCGGCTACGGCCTCGACGCCCTGGTAGAGGAAGATACCGTGGATCTCACGCGGCTCGTGTGCGGGTCTGAGGGCACCCTGGCCCTCGTTAC
Organism: Rubrobacter aplysinae; assembly: GCF_001029505.1. NCBI lineage: Bacteria > Bacillati > Actinomycetota > Rubrobacteria > Rubrobacterales > Rubrobacteraceae > Rubrobacter > Rubrobacter aplysinae. The sequence continues at coordinate 75,120 of NZ_LEKH01000009.1, forward strand.
CCGGGCCGAGCTCAGGCTGCACCCGCTGCCGGCGCATAGAGCCCTCGCCTCCTTCCAGTTCGACTCTCTGGCCCTCTCCGCCCGCGCAACCGTCGAGCTGTTAGAGGAAGAACCTTCGGCCATAGAGCTCCTGGACGAGGTGGCGATACGCGCCGCCCGCGAGGCCCCGGCCTACCGCGAGTCCACGAGCTTCGTCCGCGGCGAGCCTCGGGCGCTGCTCCTGGTGGAGTGGAGCGGAGACAAGAGGGATCTCGACCGGCGCTTCGAGGGCCTGGAGGAGCTCGGCAACCGCGTCGGGGCGACCGAGGTCGTGCCCCTCAGAGGCTCCGCCGAGATGGCCCAGACGGTCAAGCTGCGCAAGTCCACCCTGCCTCTCTTGCTCGGCACCAACAACAAGGAGAAGCCGGTCGCCTTCGTCGAGGACGCCGCCGTGCCGCCCGACAGGCTTGAGGAGTTCATTACCCGCTTCGAGGAGATAGTCCACCGTAACGGCACCTGGGCCTGCTTCTACGGCCACGCGAGCGTGGGCACCCTGCACGTCAGGCCCGCGCTGGATACCCGCGAGCCCGAGGGCGTCGCGAGGATGCGACGTATCGGGGAGGAGGTAGCCGCTCTAGTGCGGGAGCTTGGGGGTTCGATCTCCGGCGAGCACGGCGACGGCCTCTCGCGCTCGGAGTTTCTCACCATGCTCTACGGCGAGGAGATCGTCACGGCTTTCGGGGAGGTAAAGCGGCTCTTCGATCTCGGTGGCGTGCTGAACCCGGGCGTGATCGTGGACGTTCCTCCGGTCGCTAGACTCCAGAAGATGGACGAGAACCTGCGCATCGGGCCCGGGCACAAACGGCTGCCACTAAAGACCGGCCTGGACTTCTCCGCCCAGGGCGGCTTCCATCACGCCGTGGAGCTGTGTAACGGGTCCGGCTTCTGCCGCAAGAAGAGTGGCGGCACCATGTGCCCCTCCTACATGGCCACCCTTCAAGAGGAGGACACGACCCGCGCCCGGGCAAACATGCTCCGCTCCGTCCTCGACGGCACCTTGCCCCCCGAGGAGCTCACCGGGGACAGGATGAAGGAGGTGATGGACCTCTGCGTGGGCTGCAAGGCATGCAAGAGCGAGTGCCCCTCGCAGGTAGACGTCGCCTCGATGAAGACCGAGGTTCTGTACCAGACCGGCAAAGAGCACGGTTTCAGCCTCCGCCAGAAAGGCGCCGGTCACGTCCGACGCAGCCTGGCCCTGGCCTCGAAGACGCCACGCCTGTACAACGCCCTCGCCTCCACCGGCCTCGCCCGCCGCGCCGCCTCACTCGCCGGCATAGACTCCCGGCGCAACCTGCCCAAAGTCACGGAGAAGGTGTTCTCAAGGCGCTTCCCACGGCTTCCCCAGGGAGCCGGCGCCGAGGTCGCGCTGTTCAACGATACCTGGAACGAGTACCAGAGACCCGAGATCGGGGAAGGGGCCGTGCGGGTGCTCGCCGCCGCCGGTGCACGGGTCAGCCTGCCCGAGGTGGTCTGCTGCGGACGCCCGATGCTTTCGGAGGGTCTTATAGACGAGGCCCGTAAAAACGCCCGACGCAACCTGGGTCTCCTTACGCCGCTCATAGACGCCGGCACCCCGCTGGTGGGGCTGGAGCCGAGCTGTATCCTGACCATGCGCGACGACTACGCCAAGCTCCTGCCCGGCGACGAGCGGGTGGCGAAGCTAGCCGGCCTCACCCGCCTGTTCGAGGAAGCCTTACTAGAGCTGACCGACGCCGGAGCCGCCCCGGACTTCAAGGAAGGGCCGCCGGTCCTGCTACACGGCCACTGCCACCAGAAGGCCCTGGTCGGGACCGGCCCGATGGAGCGCGCCCTGGCCCTTAGCGGGGCCGAGGTTGAGACGGTGGACTCCGGATGCTGCGGCATGGCCGGGCTCTTTGGCTACGAGAAGGGCCACTACGAGGCCTCGATGCAGATGGGCGAAAGAAAGCTCCTGCCCGCGGTGCGGGAGAGTGAGGACCGCGAGGTCGTGGCCCCGGGCACCTCCTGCCGGGAGCAGATCTCCGACGGCGCCGGACGCCGGGCCCTGCACCCGGCGGAGTACCTGGGGAACAGGCTACCCCGCTAGGACCATAGGCCCTCAAAGGCTCCGTCGCCACCGGTCGCCGCGGACTGGGAGTTCTTCATGAAATGCCGCGCTCCGGGTTGGCGTGTACCTGCTTATATCGGGAAGCGCCGGTGATCGCCGCCGCAGGCTCCGTCCGGCGCAAGCCAGTACCTCGTAAGCCCGGCGCTCCCGGCTATCGGGGGCAGCCGCTACATGGCTTCCAAGACTCCGTCGTCCACTGCTTCCAAGACTCCGTCGTCCACTACGTGATCCCCATCCCGGTTTACCGGATCGTTTGCCGCCCGGGAGTTCTGGTCTCCCGGTTTTCTCCACCTCGTGCCGCCCTCACATACCGTTCTATGCTTATACGCAGCGATTCGCCGGGGATTCTCTTCCTCGGTGAGAGAGGGCAGGATCTACTCACCAGCGAGCCTGTCCGCGACCTCTTTTAGCGCCTCTTCGGTAAGGGCTTCTTCTATCATCGGGAAGACTTCACGCTCCTCGAGGCGGATGTGTTTATCGAGTAGCTCACCTAGCTCCCCGAGGGTTTCGTGCTTAACGTCTTGCCGCGTGAGATCCAACTCCAGCCGCGCCGCGAGAGTACGAATATAGTGATGCTGGACGAACATGCTCACCAGCGACTCGTTGTCGAGCCTCATACCGGAGCGTGCCAGCACCGGCAAAAGCGCGTTCTCTTCCTTGACGAAGTGGGGCTCTGTCTCTTCCTTCCAGAACTCCAGGAAGGTACCCGCAACCTGCCCCGGCTGCTCTTCTCCGGACGCAGCCTTTCTCAGTCGCCGGGCCATGACCAGCCCCTGATGATGGTCGTCCGAGAACTCCCGAAGATACGGGTGACGCTTCATTCCCCACCCCCGTCAGACTCGCCCGCCCGCACCTCTCGTACCCTCCTGTGTGCTTTATCTCCGAGCCTTATCGGGCCTCGGCGACGATGGATGCTCAGGTAGGCGAAATCTTCCGAGGCGCTCTGGATCTCCCTGCTCACACCCTTGGGCACAAAAACCAGCTCTCCCGCCGCAAGACCGTGCTTCTCACCGTCAATCACCACGCTCCCGAGACCGGATACCCCGACCAGGATTACATCCACCTCTTCATTCGTGTGTTTACCGATACCTCCCGTGGAAGAAAACCGTACGAGGTTGGCGTTGAGGTCCTCACCCTCCTCCAACGTCCAGACCGTACCCTCCCGCCTCCCGGCTGCGGCCGCGACCTCCGCTAGATCCACGCCTTACTCAGAGGACTCTGCCCCGGGGCTCCCCCCGGCGCCTGCCACGGTGAGCAGACACACCGCCTCCTCCAGGGCCTCTACCGTGTGCCGCACTTCGGCGTCGCATGTTAAGAGAGTCCCGGCGGCGGCCTCTGTAGTCTCCTCCGTAGTAGCGAAACGAATGCGCCCCTGCCGCACGCTCAGGCTGAAGGGGCCGGGCGCGGAATGCTCCTCAAGCCTGTCACCGGCCTTCATGACCAGGAGCACCACGTTCATCCCCTCGCCCTTGCGCAGGGTAATGGAGTTGCGCTTGCCCTCCCGCCAGGCTTCCTCCCTACGCAGCCGAGACGCCTCGGCCTCCAGGTCGAAACTTTGCAGCGGCCCGTGCAGGGGCCGCTCCGAGCCGGGATGTGGCCTACTCGACATATACTCTCCTCCTGTCGCTGCTCCGTGAATCAGGCGCGAGCCTACCATTACAATAATAGTGATAGTATTGGGAATGTGCAATACGAGTTTTCGCGGTGGAGTGTACGGGACGGGGCGACATCCTATGAGGGCCCTAAGGAGTCCCGGCAACTGCTTGAACGCCTGCGTGAAACGGGACTGTCGCCGCCGGTTCGGAGCCTCGCCGCGGGGGAGATGATCGAGCGGGAGGGGGGGAGGACGACGGGTCTGTGAATAAGGGCCGAGAGGATTGTAAGTCTACACGGAGTACGCCGGATACAAGGGCCGTAAACGGCCTACACCCGGACTTCCCATTCCACGGGTCATTTCGGTTGCCTGGCCTCCGCCGCGGGTCCCCGCATCCCCTGCGTGGGCGGCACGGTCACGTCCCGAGTTTTCACTTGTATTGTCTAACCTTCCGGATGAGGTGATCGGTTTCCGGGAGGAGATGGTGTGGGTCCTCTGCTCCCGCCGGACCGGAGTACGCCTGGGCCGCTCTTTGCTGGTCTCCACCGGATGTTTATGGAGGGGTGCCGGTGGAGCTTATCCGGAGACCGTGCTGGAGCTGGACCAGCAACAAACCATCAACGAACCAGCAGCATACCCGCAACACCTGGCGGACCTGATCGCGGCGTCTTGGGGTACGATGGGTCCTATATTGTGGAGGCTGGGTGAGGGCGGGTTCCGGAGGTAGGAGGCTCGTGTATCACCGTAGTAGACTCCGGGTTCTTGGTCGGTATCGTCGAGGAAACCGGACCCGTACGCATAGACACCTATAGTAGGAAGCCACGGCTAGAAGCGGGAGAGCACCAGCCCAAGCTTATAGAAGGGTAGATATGAGACTCGAACTGAGTAGTGAGGGACGCTACGCCATGCGGGCGTTGGTATATCTGGCCCGGTTCGGAGAGCGGGTCAACGCGGACACCATAGCGGCCGAGGCCAAAATACCGCGGCGGCTCTTGGCGCGCATCCTGGCCCGGCTCTCTCACGCCGGCCTCGTACAGAGCCACGCCGGACGCGGTGGCGGCTCCACACTCGCCAGGCCGCCGGAGGAGATTACGCTCCGCGACGCCGTCGAGGCCGCAGAAGGACCGTTCAAGGTTACGAGGTGCATTATGAAGGACCGCAACTGTGGCGAGGGCAGGCCGTGCGCAATGCACGACGCCTGGGAGGAGGGACAGGGTGCCATCCTGGAGTACCTGGGCTCTCAGACCCTGGATGAGTTCGTCTCCGAAACGGCAGCCGGAGCCTTCCCGCTGGAGACCAGCTAGAGACCAGCTAGAAAAACCAGGAGCCTCCGCCCATCTCTCACGAGACAGGGAATGGCTGACGTGGCTGCCGGTGCCAACCCGGATCTCCTACAAGTCCCGTTCCGCGGCGCGGATAACTCGGCCGGGCGCGGGGCGCCTCTAAGAGCCGCGGGAGCGCGGAGAATACGAGCATGGTCAGCACGGTCCTCCTGGTAGCCGCCTCGCGTCCAGAGAGCTTTTCCAGGCTGATCCCGGGCCTCCTCGGCCTACCCTCACGAGCGCGAACCCGTACATCCTGAAAGGGCATTAGCTCCTCCGCCCTACCTTGCCCGGAGGCGCCGTCCCGGCCGAGTTATCCGCGCCGCGGAACCCACCCTCTTTACATTCCCCTGATCACTCGCAAAAGAGCCCGGACGACCATCCCGCCAACAAACGCTGGAGGCCGTACCTCGCCGGCGTCGCTTCGTGCTTCCCTTCACTCGCTTCCACCGGGACCGCTAGATTTACTATTACGTTAATAGTAATATTTCAACTGGTTATACAGGCGGCGTGCGGAGGAGGCGGCATCCTTGGGTTTGGTCTTTGCGAAGGTCCATACCTCCCGCGTGATTGTTGCCGGTGAGCGTTACTCGTTACCGGGCGTCCTACCCAAGGTTGGCGTCAGGTGGGGTGTCGGAATCGGGTCGGTCCAGGAGGCGGTCCTGGAGATCAGGGACGTTGTATCCAGCTGGAGAGGAGGGCGAGGATGAGTGAGGGAGCGGAGGCTACGATACAGGGTAGTCGGCGGGGAGCACTCTGGCTGGCGACTTTGGGGTTCTTCGGCGGGTTTGCCGGAGTGGCCGTGTTCGGGCCCATGGTGCCCCGCTTCGTGGAGATACTCGGCCTGACGCCGCTACAGGCCGGTCTCATGGCCGGCATACCGAACCTCACGGGCTCCCTGCTACGAATACCCTTCGGCGCCTGGGTGGACCGGGCCGGCGGCAAGAAGCCTTTCCTGTGGCTCCTGAGCCTCACGCTCGTCGGAATGGCGGGCCTGCTAGTGGTGCTCGGGACCTCTTACCCGGACAACATGGACGGGCTGTTCCCGGTTCTCATGGGGCTGGGGGTCTTGATCGGCTGCGGTATCGCGACCTTCTCGGTTGGCATATCGCAGGTCTCCTACTGGTATCCCCAACGTCAGCAGGGCGGGCCGCTCGGGATCTACGCCGGACTCGGTAACACGGGACCCGGAATCTTCTCGTGGCTACTGCCCGCGGTCGTCGCCTCGCTCGGTATTCTCACCGCCTACGGGCTGTGGTTCGTCGGGCTCGCGATCATCGTCGTCGTGTACGCGATATTCATAAAAGACGCCCCATCGTTCCAGCTCCAGAAGCAGGGAGCCGAGGCGGGCCGGGAAGAGCTGCAGCGCCACGGGCAGGATCTCATCCCGACCGGCTCGACCTGGGCGGGGCTGAGGAGCGCCGCCGGGGTGCCCGCGACCTGGGCGCTGGTGTACTTCTACTTCATATCTTTCGGCGGATTTCTGGCCCTGACGGCCTGGCTGCCGACCTACTGGACCCAGACACACACCGTCGCGGCAACCACCGCCGGGCTTCTGACGTTGATGTTTAGCCTCATCACCGCCCTGATCCGGGTCCCTGGCGGCATGCTCTCGGATCACGTCTCGATCCGCTACGCCCTTACGGGCAACTTCCTGCTCATTATCCTCGGAGCCGGGTGGATAGCCCTCTCGGCGAGCTTCTCTGCCGCGGTGGTGGCGACCATAGTGATCGCGGCCGGCATGGGGCTCCAGAACGCAATAGTCTTCAAGCTGGTCGCGTTCTACGTCCCGAACGCCGTCGGCGGAGCGTCCGGCTGGGTCGGTGGCCTCGGTGCCCTGAGTGGTTTTCTGCTGCCTCCGATCATGGGTGCCATAGCGGGCTCTGCGGCCGGGGATCTAGCCTACGCCCGCGGCTTTCTGGTGGTCGCCGGGCTGGCCGTTATAGGCATACTCGGCGTCGGCTGGCTGACCAACTGGACCTGGCAATCCCGACCCGAACAATCGAAAGGAGACTCCCGGTGAGCGATTCTTATAACCACCCGCTGCTCCGTGGGATGCAGTACTTCCGGCGGGGTGGCGGCGACCGGGACGGCTGGAGCGAGGTCAACAACCGTGGCCGCGAGTGGGAGGACGTGTACCGCGAGCGCTGGCAGCACGACAAGGTCGTCCGCTCCACCCACGGCGTCAACTGCACCGGTTCGTGCTCGTGGAAGATCTACGTAAAAAACGGCATCATCACCTGGGAGACCCAGCAGACCGACTACCCCTCAAACGGCCCAGACACCCCCGAGTACGAGCCCCGCGGCTGTCCGCGTGGAGCCTCCTTCTCCTGGTACACGTACTCTCCGAGCCGCGTGAAGTACCCCTACGTACGCGGCGAGCTGCTAAAGATGTACCGCGAGGAGCTCTCGCGCACCGGAGACCCGGTACACGCCTGGGCCGCCGTCGTAGAGGACCCGGAGAAGGCGCGAGCGTACAAGTCCCGGCGCGGCAAAGGCGGCTTCGTGCGCGCCTCGTGGGACGAGGTCTCGGACATGATGGCCGCCGCCCACGTGCACACCATCAAGAGGTACGGTCCCGACAGGGTCGTAGGGTTTTCCCCGATACCGGCGATGAGCATGGTGTCCTACTCTAGCGGTACGCGTTTCCTTTCGCTGATCGGCGGCGTCATCCCGAGCTTCTACGACTGGTACGCCGACCTCCCGCCGTCCTCGCCCCAGGTCTGGGGGGATCAGACCGACGTGCCCGAGTCCGCCGACTGGTTCAACGCCTCCTACCTCATAATGTGGGGCTCGAACATCCCCATTACCCGCACCCCCGACGCCCACTTCATGACCGAGGCCCGCTACAAGGGCCAGAAGACCGTCGTCGTCAGCCCGGACTACTCAGACCACACCAAGTTCGCCGACCACTGGCTCCCGGCCCAGCCCGGCACCGACGGGGCACTCGCGATGGCGATGGGCCACGTCGTCCTCAAGGAGTTCTTCGTAGATAGGCAGGTGCCGTACTTCCAGAGCTACGTCCGCAAGAACACCGACCTCCCGATGCTCGTCACCCTCACCGAGCGCGACGGGGAGGGCGCCTACGTGCCGGATCGCCTCCTGCACGCAGCGGACCTCGGAGACGAGGGTGAGAACGCCGAGTGGAAGACGGTCCTCATAGACGAGAACACGGGCGAGCCCGTCGTGCCGAACGGATCTCTGGGCTTCCGCTACGGCGACGAGGGTGTTGGAAAGTGGAACCTGGAGCTCGGCGAGACCGAGCCGCGCCTGTCGCTGCTCGATGCTCACGACGAGTTGGTCGCGCTGGACCTGCCGCGCTTCGACGTCGGCGAGACGGAGGGGGGAGGTGTGATCCGTCGCGGCGTCCCCGCCCGACGCGTCGGCGAACACCTCGTAACCACCGTGTACGACCTCCTGCTGGCGCAGTATGGCGTCGGGCGCGAGGGGCTGCCGGGCGAGTGGCCGCGGGACTACGATGACCCCGAGCCATACACTCCGGCGTGGCAGGAGGAGGTCACCGGCGTGGACGCCGGGCGGGCGGCCAGGATCGGGCGCGAGTTCGCCCGCAACGCCGAGAGGACGAACGGACGGTCCATGATCGTTATGGGCGCGGGCACGAACCACTGGTATCACTCGGACCAGATCTACCGCTCGATGCTCACCCTGATCCTGCTCTGCGGCTGCCAGGGCGTGAACGGCGGCGGCTGGGCGCACTACGTCGGCCAGGAGAAGGTACGCCCCATAACCGGCTGGTCCACCGTCGCCTTCGCCTTCGACTGGAACCGCCCAACCCGCCACCAGGCCGGCACGCCACTCTGGTATCTGGCGACAGACCAGTGGCGCTACGAGTCCTTCACCGCCGACGAGCTCGCCTCGCCAACCGGCAAAGGGACGTTCCAGGGCAAACACTTCGCCGACTGCAACGCCCAGGCCGCCCGCCTCGGCTGGCTGCCCTCCTACCCGAGCTTCGACCGCAACCCCTTGCAGATCACGGCCGAGGCCGAGCAGGAGGGCCTGAGCGTTCAGGACTACGTCGTGCAGGAGCTCAAGGCGGAGCGCCTGCGCTTCGCCGCCGAGGACCCGGACGCGCCGGAGAACTTCCCGCGCGTTCTGACTCTGTGGCGCTCGAACCTGCTCGGCTCCTCCTCAAAGGGCCACGAGTTCTTCCTAAAGCACCTGCTCGGCGTCCCGGACGCGGCGGTGCGCTCCGAGGAGATGCCCGAGGGTATGCGCCCCGAGGAGCTGGAGTGGCACGAGGAGGCGCCGGAGGGCAAGCTGGATCTCCTGACCACCATAGACTTCCGCAAGAACGGCTCCTCGCTGTACTCCGACGTGGTGCTGCCGACGGCGACCTGGTACGAGAAGAACGATATCTCCTCCACCGACCTGCACCCCTTCGTCCACCCCTTCAACCCGGCGATAGCGCCGCCGTGGGAGGCGAAGAGCGACTGGGACATCTGGAACCGCGTCGCCGAAACCTTCTCCACTCTGGCGAAGAAGCACCTCGGCGTGCGGAAGGATCTCATCGCCGCGCCTTTGCAGCACGATACACCGGACGAGCTCTCCCAGCCGAACGGGCGCGTGCTCGACTGGAAAAAGGGCGAGTGCGAGCCGGTGCCCGGCAAGACCATGCCCAAGCTAATAGAGATAGAGCGCGACTACGGCCTCGTCGCCGAGAAGATGAAGGCTCTCGGCCCGGCGGTCGAGAACGTCGGCATCGGGGCGAAGGGCGTTACCTGGAAGCCCGAGGAAGAGGTCGAGCACCTAAAGCGCAAGAACGGCACAGCGCGCGGCGTCGCCGCCGACGGTCGGCCGTCGCTTGCGAGGGCGGATCAGGTCTGCGAAGCCATCCTCGCCCTCTCCGGCACCACCAACGGCCGCCTCTCGGTCGAGGGCTTCAAGCAGCTGGAGACCCGCACCGGCCGCGAGCTCGCCGACCTCGCAAAAGACCGCGAGGAGGAGCGCATCACCTTCGCCGACGTACAGTCACAGCCGCGCAAGGTCATCGTCTCGCCCGAGTGGTCTGGCACCGAGGGCCGTGAGCGCCGCTACTCGCCGTTCACCATAAACGTCGACCGCTCCATCCCGTGGCGTACCTTGTCTGGCCGGCAGAGCTTCTACGTCGACCACGAGTGGATGCTGGAGTACGGCGAGGGACTGCCGACCTACCGGCCGCCGCTCAACCTGGGCAAGCACCTGGGCGCGCTCACCGGCACCGACGCGTCGGGCGGCGCGGCGGAGGTGGTGCTCAAGTACCTCACGCCGCATTCGAAGTGGTCCATCCACTCCGAGTTCCAGGACAACCTGAGGATGCTCACGCTTTTCCGGGGCGGCCCCGTGATCTGGATCAGCGACCGCGACGCCGAAAAGATAGGTGTCTCGGACAACGACTGGCTGGAGGCGTACAACCAGAACGGCGTCGTGGCGGCGAGGGCCGTCGTCTCGCCCCGCATCCAGGAGGGGACCTCGATCATGTACCACGCCCAGGATAGGCACCTGAACGTGCCAATCAGCGAGGTCTCGGGCACCCGCGGCGGCACGGAGAACTCGCTGACCAAGATCTACGTAAAGCCCACGCACATGATCGGGGGCTACGCCCAGCTCTCGTACTTCTTCAACTACTACGGCCCGACGGGCTCCCAGCGCGACGAGCTGACCGTAATCCGCAAGCGGCAGGGAAAGGTGGAGTACTAGTGCGCGTCAAAGCCCAGATAGCGATGGTGATGAACCTGGACAAGTGTCTGGGTTGCCACACCTGCTCGGTAACCTGCAAGAACGTCTGGACCAACCGCGACGGCGCCGACTACATGTGGTGGAACGACGTCGAGACCAAGCCCGGCGTCGGCTACCCCAAGCAGTGGGAGGACCAGGACCGCTGGCGCGGCGGCTGGGAAACGAAGAACGGCAAGCTCAAGCTCAAGGCGGGCGGCAAGCTCAACAAGCTCGTCAACATCTTCTACAACCCCGACCTGCCCGCCATAGACGACTACTACGAGCCCTGGACCTACGACTACGACACGCTCACCAAGGCCGGACCCTCCAAGCACCAGCCGGTCGCCCAGCCTATCTCCAAGCTCACCGGCGACCCGCTGGAGCTGGAGTGGGGGCCGAACTGGGAGGACGACCTGGCCGGTGCGAAGGAGACCGGCCCGCTCGACCCAAACATCCGCGACGGGCTCGAAGAGAGGATCACGCACGAGTACGAGAGCGTGTTCATGATGTACCTGCCGCGCATCTGCGAGCACTGCCTCAACCCCTCCTGTGTCGCCTCCTGCCCCTCGGGCGCGATGTACAAGCGCGAGGAGGACGGCATCGTGCTGGTGGACCAGGAGCAGTGCCGCGGCTGGCGCTACTGCGTCTCCGGCTGCCCCTACAAGAAGGTCTACTTCAACCACAACACCGGCAAGGCCGAGAAGTGCACCCTCTGCTACCCGCGCATCGAGGCCGGACAGCCCACCATCTGCTCCGAGACCTGCGTCGGACGCCTGCGTTACATTGGATTGATATTTTACGACGCCGACATGGTCGAGGAGGCGGCTTCGGTCCCCGAGGACGAGCTGCTCGAAGCCCAGAAGCGGGTGTTCCTGGATCCCGAGGACTCGGAGGTTAGGGAGCAGGCCCGGTTCGACGGCATCCCTGAGGACTGGATCGAGTCCGCCCGCCGGTCCCCCATCTACCCGCTGGCGATAGAGTGGGGCGTGGCGCTGCCGCTGCACCCGGAGTTCCGCACGATGCCAATGGTGTGGTACGTGCCGCCGCTCTCGCCGGTCATGGGCCTCGTCGAGGACGGCGAGCCTGACCCCGACGACGTCTTCCCGGCCATAGACGAGATGCGCATCCCGGCCCAGTACCTGGCGAACATACTCTCCGCCGGCGACGAGGAGGTGATCCGGGACGTGCTAAAACGCCTGGCCGCGATGCGCTCCTACAAGCGGGAGGAGAACCTGACCGGCCAGCCCGACCACGCCGCCGCCGAGGCCGTCGGCATGACGCCTCAGCAGGTGGACGACATGTACCGGCTGCTCGCGATAGCCAAGTACGAGGACCGCTACGTCATCCCGCAGGCCCACAAGGAGCTCGCGGCCAAGCTGGACGAGCAGCAGGGAACCTGCGGGTTGGACTTCGAGGGCGGCCCCGGGAGCTGCGCCGAGCCCTCCGGCGGCGCCAGCCCCGGCAAGTCCGTGCGCAGCGAGGAGTTCTACGCCATGAAGGAAGAGCTTGAGCGCCGGGCCGGCGGCAACACGCAGGCCCCGAACGTGCAGCTCTTCACCAAGAAGGCCGACTTCGAGGCGTTCCACCTCAAGGGAGAGCCGGGAGGCGCGGGCGCATGATGGTCTTCAAGCTGCTCTCCATACTGCTGCGCTACCCCGACGACGTGGTCCTCGCCCACCGCGAGGAGGTGGCCGAGGCCGTGCACGAGCTGCCGGACTCCGCCGAGAAGCGGGCGATGCAAGACTTCCTGGACTACTGGCTGGGCGCAGAGACGCACCGGTTGCAGGCTGAGTACACCGCTACCTTCGACTTCCGCGGCCGCGGCAATTTGTATCTCTCCTACTACACCTACGGAGATCAGCGGCTGCGGGGTCAGGCTCTGGCGGAGATCAAGCAGGTGTACGAGGCCGCCGGATACGAGCTGGACTCTACCGAGCTGCCGGATCACCTGCCGCTCGTGCTGGAGTTCGCCGCCGCCGAGCCCGAGGCCGGCGGGCGGCTGCTCGCCGAGTTCCGGGGCGCTATAGAGCTCATACACCGCTCGCTGGGGCGTGACGAGAGCCCGTACGCGCCGCTGGTCGAGACGCTGGCCGGGATGCTGCCAGAGCTGGACGAGGAGGAGATCGGCAACCTGCGGAAGCTCATCGCGCAGGGGCCGCCGCAGGAGACCGTGGGGCTGGAGCCCTACGGCGCGGAGACCCCGCCCGGCGGGGCGCTTGGAGGTGTGAGTTGAGTGAGTTGACTCTGTGGGAGCAGTTTCTGTGGGTGATCTTCCCGTACCTCTCGTTGGTCACGTTCGTGATCGGGCATTTATATCGCTACCGCTACGACCAGTACGGCTGGACGCCGAAGTCCAGCCAGATCCTGGAGCGGCGGATGCTGATGTGGGGCGTGTTGCTGTTCCACTGGGGCCTGCTGTTCGTGATCGGTGGTCACGTCATGGGGCTGCTGGTGCCGATAGGCGTCTATCGGGCGATCGGCGTCACCGATCACAACTACCATCTGCTCGCTCTGTGGGTCGGGGTCCTAGTCGGGTTCGTGGCGCTGGTTGGCATACTAATCCTGAACCTTAGGCGCTGGTTCAACCCCCGCATCCGTCGCAGCACGGACACTATAAAGTTCGTAACAGATGCCCTGCTCTTGCTGGTCATAGTGCTCGGCATGGCCGCGACCATCGGCTACCGGGTCTACTCAGCGCAGTACGAGCTACAGTCCGAGTTCGAGTACCGGGAGACCATCGGGCCCTGGTTCAGGAGCCTGTTCATATTCCGTCCCGAGGGCGGGCTGATGCTCGGGGTGCCCGTGATCTTCCAGCTACATACCCTGGCGGCGTTCGTGTTGTTCGGGTTGTGGCCGTTCTCCAGCCTGGTCCACGCCTGGAGCGTGCCGCTGGGCTACGCCCGCCGCCGCTACGTGCAGTACCGTAGCCGCGACCCGCGGGCCGCCCTGGCCCGCGAGCGCGCCAATCGCGACGCCCGGCGTAAGGCGCCCCGCAAAACCGGGAAGGAGACCGCCTCCCCCCGGGAAGAGGAGCGGGTCGAGTCCGGGCGTGGCCGGGGGTCCGAATGAGAGTGAGGGAGGTGCGCGCGTGATCCAGAGCTTGAAGACGAGCGTGTCGTGGAAGGCCGTGCTCTTGGGGTGGGCGGCGGCGATCGTCACGGGCATAGTGCTGAACCTGACCTTCCGGGCCGCAAACTACTGGATCTTCAACGCCGGCCCGCTCGGGCTAAGGGACACCGCGGCCCTGGTGACCATATCCCTGATCGTCGGCTTCCTCGCGCACGGGGTTGGCGGCTATCTCGCCGGCAGGGTAGCCCACTACCGGGGAGGCCTGAACGGGGCAATGGTCGCGGTACTTGGTACCGTGGCCGTGATCGCCGCCATTATCCTGGTGGCCGCGATCTTGCTCGCGACCGCCGGGGCGTTATTCTCGGGCGGTGTCCCATTGACCATGCCGCGGGGCGGGATCGGCGGCATCCTGATAGCGCTCGTGTCCCTCTTTCTCGCCAACCTCCTCGGCGGCTACCTCGGCGGCAAGCTCGGAGAGTTCGAGGTCGGTCTGGGCCGTCCTTCCGGTAAACCACCGCCCGCAGAGAGAAGGTAGATCATGCAAACCTTGAACGGCAAGACGGCGATAGTCCTCGGGGCCTCTTCCGCCTACGGGGCCGCGACGGCCAGGATGCTCGCCCGCGAGGGGGCGGCCGTGGTGCTCGGCGGCCGCAGCCGCGAGACGCTAGAGGCGCTTGAAGAGGAGATAACGGGCTCCGGCGGGCGGGCGGTCTCACTCGGGGTGCATCTGGCAAAGCGCCACCACCTGGAGCATCTGGTTCAAGCGGCGACGGAGACGTTCGGCGGCCTCGACATCCTCGTGTTCGCCGCGAGGTGCTCCTCTCCGCCGCTGCAGAGCCTGGACATCGAGGCCTTCGAGCGATCCGTGGACGTAAACGTGAAGGGGCTTCTATACACTCTGACGTCCATGCTCCCGGCCATGCAGGAGAGTGGCGGCGGGCACGTGATCTACCTCGGACCCGAGGAGCCCGAGGAGGACGACCCGCTGTACGAGGCGGGGCTGGCCGCCGCGGACGTATTGCTCCAGGAGTCGTGCCGGGCCTTCGGCGAGGATCAGATCGTGGCGAGCGAGCTACTTATCCCGGCGACCATGAACGCCGGACGTTGCGCCGAGACGGTCCTCGGGGCGCTAACCGCCCCGGATAGGGAGGCCGTCAGGTTCTCGACCCTCAGGATCTGAGCCTGTGCCCCAGATAGCCGGGCCCTCCAGAACGCTCCGTGGCCCCGCTAGAGCGGAGTCCCGGAAAGAGCTCGGGGCGCTCCGTCCAGGTCTACAGAAGCACACTGCAACCAGAGACGTAGCATCCGGCTCCGGGCTGCCGGAGCCCGGAGATATTAAGCGCCCCGCTGATAAATGCTAGAGACACGCTAGAGGTACGATAATAACTTGTTCGACTCCCCGGCTATGACGAATCCTGCCGGCTGGCCGCCGCGGGCGCGGGGTTTGGCAGGCCGGCGTCTCGCGGTTAAGCTCCGTCTAGGGAGCGCTCCTCCCGGCACTGCTTCCGGGCGCTCGCCTACGACGGCCACCTACGAGAATACTTACGAGAAGATGTATCGGCCCTCACACGGTAGGATACCCCGGTGGACAAGGAGGGAGAAAGTTTTTGAGCCTTCCACGAAGCAGTTATTGCGAGCAACCGGAAGAGAGACCTTGAGTTGAGCAAGATGGGAGCGTGGGTCGAGGACATCCACGAGGAGGTGGTGGACCGGAACCCGCACGAGCCGGAGTTTCATCAAGCCGTGGGTGAGGTGCTGGCGTGCATAGGGCCGGTACTTGAGCGGTATCCCGAGCTGGTCCGGTACAAGGTCGTGCAGAGGCTGTGCGAGCCGGACCGGCAGATAATGTTCCGCGTGCCGTGGCAGGATGATCAGGGCGAGTTCCAGATCAACCGCGGCTTCAGGGTGGAGTTCAACAATGCTCTGGGACCCTACAAGGGCGGCCTGCGGTTTCATCCTTCGGTGTATCTCGGGATCGTGAAGTTCCTGGGCTTCGAGCAGATCTTCAAGAACAGCCTGACGGACCTCGGTATCGGGGGCGGCAAGGGAGGATCGGACTTCGACTCCAAGGGCAAGTCGGAGGGTGAGATCATGCGCTTTTGCCAGAGCTACATGACCGAGCTCTACCTGCATCTGGGGGAGAGGACCGACGTCCCAGCGGGCGACATCAGCGTGGGCCCGCGGGAGATCGGGTACCTGTTCGGCCAGTACAAGAGGATCACCAACCGCTACGAGACGGGCGTTATCACCGGTAAGGACGCGGCTATCGGCGGTACGCTGGGCCGCGTCGAGGCCACCGGCTACGGCTGCGTGTACTTTATCGAGGAGATGCTGGGCGCCCGCGGGCAGGTCGTGGAGGGCAAGACCTGCACGGTGTCCGGCTCGGGCAACGTCGCCATCTACGCCATAGAGAAGCTCCAGGAGCTCGGCGCGAAGGTGGTCGCCTGCTCCGACTCCAGAGGCGTTATCCACGATGAGCAGGGCATAGACGTACAGTTGCTCAAGCAGATCAAGGAGGAGAAGAGGGCCCGCATCTCCGAGTACGCGGCCGCCTTGGACCGTGCGCAGTACACCGGGAGCGGCAACATCTGGGAGACCCCCTGCGACCTGGCGCTACCCTGCGCCACCCAGAACGAGCTCCACGAGACCGACGCGAACAAGCTCGCGGAGAATGGCTGTATCGCCGTGGCCGAGGGGGCGAACATGCCAACCACCCCGGAGGCCGTGCAAGCCCTGGGCAGAGCCGGGGTGATCTTCGCGCCGGGTAAAGCGGCGAACGCCGGAGGGGTGGCGGTCTCGGCCCTCGAAATGCGCCAGAACGCCGGACGGGAGCCCTGGAGCTTCGGGGCCGTGGACAAGGCCCTCAGGGCCACCATGAAAGACATCCACCGCGTATGCCACACGACCGCCGGGGAGTACGGCCTCGCCGACGATTACGTCTACGGGGCGAACATCGCCGGGTTCCTCAAGGTCTCCAGAGCAATGGTCTCGCAGGGGCTGGTTTGAAGCCGGGCGCTAATTTCACAGGATAAATCGGCCGTCCCTCTCGCCGGCTCTTCGGCATAGCCAGGGACCGGCGAGGGCCAGGATAGTCTAACTCCGTACTTACCAAACGCGCCCCGAATTTAACAGTGGACGAGCCGGTATAAACGCGGATGTTGCAATAATATGACTAATTTAGTAATATATTGGGTGCTATAAGGCTCTGGCTGCCGAGGTTCGGGGAGGTGTTTCTTATGGAGACGCTCGTACACACGCTGCACGTGATGCTGGCCGGGGCTTGGCTCGGGGGGGTGGTCTTCACCACCTTCGTGGTCTCTCCGGCGTTCAAGGCCATGAAATGGAGCGAGCCCGAGCGGGTCGGGGTGCGCTCGATGGTAGGCCGATACTACGCCAGGGTGGCGAACGCGAACCTTGGGCTACTATTGCTCTTTGCCGTTCTGGATGGACTGGTCCTCGGGTTTGGCGTGCTCTTCGTTATCGAGTACGTACTGCTTGTGGTGTTGCTCGGTCTGGTCGGGGCCCACGGGGCGTACTTCGGGCGTAGGATCGCGGAGCTTGCCGCCGCCGAAGCGGAGGCGGGGAGCCCCGAAGAGGCCAGGTCCTTTGCCGGACAACGGAGAAAGCTGGGTGCGTTCTCCTCCCGCCTCTCCCAGGTGAACCTGCTTGTCAGCGTGGCGATCGTGGTCCTCGCGATAAACGGATAGGGGGCTGGTACCGTGCCCATCGGCGACCTGAACGTGCCCGTAATCGGCAAGAACGTGGTTATCGGCGCTCTCGTCCAGTCTCACATATTCTTTGCAACCTTCATCATCGGGGCGGTGTTTATCGCCGACACCGCGGCCAGGAAACGAGCCCGCGGCCAACTCCCGGTTTGATCTCCCTGTTCTTTGATAGTAATATACGTACAGAATGAATGTTAATGAGGAAAGCACCGGACGGCGTACACAGGCACAGAGGCGGGCGGTCACCAGGCGGGCCTTGCTGGACGCGGCCCGTTCCCTGTTCTCCGAGAGGGGTTATCACGGGACGGCCGCGGAGGAGATCGTGAGGCGCGCCGGGCTAACACGGGGTGCGCTCTACCATCACTTCGAGGACAAGCGGGACCTGTTCCGGGAGGTGGTAGACGAGATGGAAGGGGAGATAGACGAGGAGATCGAGGCGGCCGAGCACGCGGAGGGCACGCTCCCGGAGTCTGTAATGGCCGGGTACCGGGCATTCGTGGACGCCGTGTTCGATCCCGAGGTGAGGCGTACGTTCTTTCTGGACGGGCCCTCGGTGCTGGGCTGGCAGTGGCGTGAGATAGACGCGCGGCACGCGGTCGGCAAGATCGAGGCCGGGCTCGAAGCCCTTATAGCGGAGGGCTTCATGGAGCCACGGCCGGTCGGGCCGATGGCGCGACTGATCAACGGTGCATTAGTGGAAGGAGCGTTTTTCGTGGCTGCCTCGGACACGCCGGAGACGGCGAGAGACGAGGTATGCGACGGGATGGAGCGCCTTCTATACGGCCTTATGAAACGCAGTCCCGACTCTCAAGCGTCTCGAAGTTAGAGCGTGCAGGGTCCTTAGCCAAGGAGGAGGCCTCGTGATGAGCGGCCACCCGAAAACGTTCTGGCTTATAGTCAGGCCCCGGGTCTCCGTTACAGACGGTATAGAGGTTACGGAGGCGTGGAGGAGCACTCTGGCTGCGGGTAAGAAGGCGCTGGTGGTGTTTAGCCTCGAGTCCGAGGCCGGGACATTTCTCGGAGAGGCTCTGAGAGGTAATGCCGATGATACAGATGATGCCGAAGAGGTCGAGAGTGGCTGGGCGCTCAGGGAGGTCGGCGCCGGGGAGCTAGTCTCGTTGCTGCACTGCCTGTATGCAGGCACCGAGCGGGTGGTGTTGGATCCTTCGCCGCCCGAGTTGGCCGAGTTGGCCGAGTTGGCCGAGTTGTACGGGTTGGATGGCTGGAGCGAGGCCCAGAGCCTGGACCGGGAGGCGTTCGTAAGGCTCGCCCTCGAACGAGGTAGCGGCCTTCCTGCCACCTACGGCTGCGAGCCTCCCTCCACAGGACAAACGGTCAAGACCGGCAAGCCAGAGACGACCAGTCCCTTCTGCTCGGACTCCGGGAAAGGAAGGGTTCGGTCTGCGAGCCGGTACAAACCGCGGGACGGTAAGCCGGTGCGGCCACGCTAGACCGCAAGGCTGAGAGAGGAGAGGAGCATAATGCTGAACAAGTGGTTTGGTAATAGTGACCATCTGCCTCGCCAGAAGGTGGAGGCCGTCGTCAAGGTCATAGACCGCTATCTTTCCGAGGAGGCCGAGCTACACGGGCTGCAGACCGACAAGCAGACCATGCACCCGAGAGACCTCCCCCCGGAGAAACGCGAGGCGCTCATAAGCGAGGTGTTCTCCATTTTAGAAGAGGCCAGGGAGAAGCAAGAGAGGTAGTTCCCGTAGCCTGGTAATACAAGCGCCGTGGAGGTCTAAGCATGCGCCCACCAGAAGGAGCCATTCGTGTCGGCTACGATTGTGGTTACAGCGAGTGCCGGGCCCTGTAGAGGGTACGGATGAAGGAAGAGAATAGCCGGGTAGAAGAGGCCCCGGAGCTCGTGCAGGGGTATCTGGAGCGCATAGGCCAGGGTAAGCTCCTGAGTCCCCGACAGGAGGTTAACCTCGCCAGACGCGCTCACTCTGGTGATGAGCTGGCCCGCAGGACGCTCATCGAGAGGAACCTGAGGCTGGTGGTCAGCGTGGCGAAGAAGTACCGGGGCATGGGCTTGCCCTTCGCGGACCTCATCCAGGAAGGCAACCTGGGCTTGATCAGGGCCGTGGAAAGGTTCGATCCCGAAAGAGGATACCGCTTCTCCACCTACGCCACCTGGTGGATCCGGCAGTCCGTGGGCCGGGCTCTATCCGATAAGGGGCGCACCATAAGGCTACCGGTGCATGCCGGAGATAGGGTGAGGAAGGTCGGAGGCGCTGTAGCGGCTCTTTCGCTGGAGCTTGGCCGCGAGCCGACCGATGAAGAGCTGGCACGGCGGCTCGGTTGGAGCGCCGAGCAGGTGCAGGAAACAAAGAACATCACCCCCGAGCCGGGCAGCCTGGATAAGACGGTCCTTTCGCAGGACGAATCCTCCAGGCTGGGGGACTTCATAGTGGATGAGTCGTCATCCGAAGGCGTAGAGGAGGTGATGGCGCGGATGGAAAAAGAGCGGCTACGGGAAGCCATCGGTTGCCTGCCACACAAGAGCCGCTACGTGTTGGTAAGACGCTATGGCCTCGACGAGCAGGATCCGGTAACGCTCGCCGAACTCGCCAACGAGCTACAGCTATCGAGAGAGCGGGTGCGGCAGTTGCAGCGCGAAGCGGAGAAATTGCTGAGATCCGACGCCAAGCGGACGTCCAGAGGCTCCGCCCGTACCGTTGCGTAACATGCTTTTGTGAGACCCACGAGTTTAGGTTTCGTCAAGAGGACAAATAAGGTCGATATAAGAGCAACATAAGGGCAATCGACATGGGCAACAGGGAGTAGCGCAGATGGGTGGACGTACTGACCGTACTGACCGGGTCCGCGGCGGCCCGGGTCACATGGCTCGGAGAAGCCGTGCTGGCGCCGCTGCAGTCCTTCTTTTACCTTATGTCCCGGATGCAGGGTTGGCGACAAGCGTGTTGGCCGTACCGCAAGGTCCACAGGGCCTCTCCACAGCGCATAATTCGCCGCGAGGGAAATACACCAGACCGTTTGCCCGGGAGAGTTGGCCGGCGCGCCGCCGAACGCTCGTAACAGATCCTCCAGAGCCTGAGCAACCAGCCCTCCGAGATAGACGTCGAGATGTGCATCCTGGGTTACCGGGTCTGCGTGAGAGACCGGATCACACTCCGCCGTATGATCATTGCGGAACCCGCGGAACGCCCCATGCTCAGCCCGCCCCGGAGATTGGGGCTCGGGTTAGCCCGGCGCCGTTACCCGGGCTTGATAACATTATCACAATACTATGACTATAAAAGTAATAGTATTTGTGGAAGGTCAGGTTAACGGAGGGTCTATGGACCTATAAAACCTATAAAAGGGTACGAGGGTTGGTTGGAGCGGCACGGGGCGGGGTTCGGGCTCCCGGTGCCGGGACTTCTGTAGGCATTCGCGAGCATGCCCGTCGTCGTCCGCCGCCAACAAGCGTCACCAATAAGCGGTGATAGCTACAAAGCAAAAATCAGGAGGCGACAGGAGGATGCTCTGCGATGGACTGCAACTGGTTACAGTGGCGTTATTACGAGAGGCTCTGGGAAGAGTTCGAGTATAGGGGGTGGGAGCTAGGGCCGGTACGGTACGTGAACCTCCCGTCGGCCTTTGCGGAGTTTGGGCCCTACCGCATCATGTTTCGGTACCGGGAGCCGGCCACGGACGAGGGGCTGTTCGAGGTGCGCCGGATACACGAGGGCTACGAGCGGGAGGTCATACTGGTATGGGGCGTACCCACGCCGCACGAGGCGCAGAGCCTGCTCCAGCGGTACGGCGTCGAGCAGCTGGGTGAGACCTCCGAAGAGACCCTTAACGAAGCCCTGGCTTGCGGAGCATCCCGCTGCTCAGAGGGATCATGGGAGAGTCTGCTGCCACCCGTGGTCTACGCCGAGAGCTTCTCCGGGGCTCCAGGAGGCGATAGCCAAAAGATGGATGAAACAGCGGCGGACGGCGGCGGATCGCAGCGAACCGCAACGAAGCTCGGAAGAGCGCATGAAGGAGCTTATATGAGACAGGAGGTAGGGTGGGGTACACGGGACACCAGACCCCGGTCCGTGTCCGCGAAGCGTGGCCTGATCCGGACCCTGGAGCGGGGCATCGGGAAGAATATCGAGAGGGTCCGGCAGCATATCGAGCGCTCGCACCGGGCAGCCTTTGCCCGCGAGATGGCGGCGGAGACCGAGCGGGATGAAGCGTGGTTGGAGGCCGTCGAACGGGAGCGGTCGCAAGCGCGGGAGATCGAGAGCGTGCAGGGCGAGGGACTACGAAATGCCGCCGTGAGCAAGAGCGGGGCCGTCCTCGTCGCGCACTCCGGGGGCTCCGGCGAAACTCTGGAGCGGCTCGCGCGAGAGGGGGCATACCTTGCGGACGTGGTCTCGGACGGCGGTAGTGGCGGAATCGACAAGTCCTGGCTGGTCTTCAAGGAATCTACAATGGCGCCGCGGCAGAGGGTGGCCATGACGGCATCCGGAGAGCAGGCCCGGAGGTAAGTCACCCGGTCGGCCACGCCCGGATTATCCAGCTAGAGGCCCTGAGATTCGGCATCCGGGGCACCGAGAGCCTGTGTGCCGGGAGCTGACCTACGGACTTACAGACACTACTGAAGCGTGTACCGAATCCCGTGAGAGGTGACGATTATGGCGGATAAGCAAATAAGCACCAAGCGCATCTACGAGAAATCCCAGGACTCGGACGGGGAGCGTATCCTGGTCGACGGGGTATGGCCCAGAGGCGTATCAAAACAAGATGCCAACCTATCGGAATGGCGCAAGGATCTTGCCCCGAGCAGCGCCTTGCGCAAGTGGTTCGGCCACGACCCCTCTTTGTGGGAGGAGTTTCTGGAGCACTACTACAAGGAGCTAGAGGAGGCGGGCAAGCTAGACGACTTGGAAGAGCTTGCCCGCCGGGCCCGGAACGAAAAGGTAACCTTGCTCTTCGCCGCCAAGGACACCGAATACAACAACGCCCGGGCGCTTGCCCTGTACGCGGAAGACATGGGAGGCCGGTAGCCACGAGGACAGAGGTTACCAGTCTGCACGTCCCGGTTTGATCCGGTTACGATGAGAGGCCCCTAGGCTACCCAGGATCAGAAGAGCCGAGTAGATTTCCTCGGCGAGCGCAACAATCTCCTCTGCTGGCCATCCTCTTCTCAGGCGCGCCCCTGAGACTCCCACCTCCCTCTGGGCAAGTTCATCCAACTGCCCTGCCAAAAGCTCCTGAGCCTGTTGCTCTTAGTACTCCGAGTCCCTGGCGAGCTCTAGGGCCGGATGCGCGTAGACGGGTGCGGCGCGCAGATGTGGACGAGATGTAGCCTGGAGCCCGTTCTCCGGGAGATGTCTACGGCGGCGCGGCAGGGCAGGGTGGCATCTTCAGAGCCGTCTGTGGCGAGCAATATGCGGGTGGGGAGTGTCCCGTCAACAGATCCTTTTCACGCTACCTATATCGAACTGCTTGGTAGATGCGGATATAGTAGCCGGACTTACACTCCCGGCTGCTGTACGCATAGGATATGGTAGAGGGCACCCGTTACGCTTCGTCGTGCTCCGTTCTTACGACCAGCACCGGGCAGTGGGCGTGGCGGACCACGGAGTCGGAGACCCCACCCATAAGGGCGCGCCGGACGCCCCCAAGTCCCCGGCTGCCGATAATCACCAGACCGGCGTCTACCTCTTCGGCTAGCTCCACGATCTCCTTCTTCGGATCACCGCGCCTCAGGTGAGTGTGTACCCGAGCCCCGGTCTGGCCATTCGCCTGGTCCTTGATCTGCTCGACCCGATTTTCGAGGAACTCGCGGGCCTCCTTTTCCGCCCGCTCGGCGAACGATTCGACGTTTTCGGCCATGTACGGGTGGGCGTACGGCAAGTAGGCGGTAAAACCCGCATGCACGACGTACAGTTCAGAGCCGGTGCGCTTGACCAGGTCGATAGCGGTATCGGTGGCAGCCTTGGACTCTTCCGAGCCATCCACTGCAAGAACGATCCTCGCCGGAAATAGCGACCGTCTCCCGTCTCCGCGCACGACGAGTACCGGGCAATGGGCATACAGTACGACATTCTCTGAGACGCTTCCCATGAGTGCCCGCCGGATGCCGCCCCGGCCACGGCTGCCCATGATTATTGCGCTGGCCCCGATCTCCTCCGCGAGATGCACGATTTCGGCCGCCGGGTTCTCTTCGGTCCTCAGGTAGGCCTCCGCAACGCTGCCACCAGCCTCCGTGACAGCCTGCACCTGCTCGTCGAGAAGTTCTTGGGAGGCCTGGTCGAGCCTGTCCTGAGCTTTCCCCGATACCTGGGGGTCGAAGATCACCGGACCAAGATCTCCGGGGCGGGCCACGTGGGGCCCGACGTAGACGAGGTGCAGCTCCGAGCCGGCCTTCTCGCACAGCTCGGCGGCTATGCGTGCCGCGGAACCGGCTTCCTCGGAGCCGTCGGTTGCGAGCAGTATCTTTCCGGACAGTGTACTCACGATGTCTCTCCTCTCATTGGCGTTTTCATAGCTCGTCACGGATCAACCTTGGTCAACGCCGATCAAAACTTTTATCGGTCTCCAGCCGTTGCCTCTGCGTCGACGGGCCTGAATACGAGTACCGAACCACCCGCGTGCAGGGCCACGCTTTTCGAGACACTCCCCATAAGAGCCCTCTTGATGCCTCCCCGGCCACGGCTGCCGACGAGGGTGAGACCGGCGCCGAGCTCGTCGCCAAGCCGTACCATCTCAGCCGAGGGCTGGCCGTTGAGCACGTGTAGAGTGGGCTGGATGCTGCTCGCGGCTTCTATGCGGTCTGAGGCCTTCTCTAGCCGTTTATAGGTTTCCTCTTCTGCCTGCTCGATCTCCTCTTCCCATCCAATCCGGGCGTAGGCTGGCGCGTATGGGATGACCTGGGACATGTCCACCACGCTTGCCAGATGGAGCTCCGTTTCGAAAGCGCCGGCAAGTTCTGCTCCGGCCCCGGCGGCGCGCTCGGACTCGGCAGAGCCGTCGTAGGCTGCGAGTATCGCCCCGGTAGAGAGACCCGAGTGGCGCTCATCTCCAGATTCGCCGCCCTCCTGGCTACTCTTTTCACGGTTCCTCACGACCAGCACCGGGCGGTGGGCGTGGTAGATCAGAGACAGGGAGGCACTACCCATGAGGGCCCTCCTGAGCGCCCCGTAACCCCGGCTACCGACAACGAGGAGCCCCGCATCGAGCTCTTCGGCCAGGTCGTCGACGCCCGCGTCGACCCGGCCCACCTTCAGGTGAGAGCCTGCCACGGTCGCGCCCGAACCGCTTATCTTACCTAGCTGCTCGTCGAGGAGTGTCTGGCCCTGGCGTAAATTGTGTTCCTCAAGCTCGTCCACGTACTTTCCGCCCTCACTCTGCCAGGCCAGTGCCTCCGCCCCGGTCCAGGCGCTGACCGCCGGGACCACGTGGACCACGTGAAGCTCCGACCCGGTCATCCGGCATAGCTTCGAGGCTTCGATTGCAGCGTGCTCCGCAGCCTCGGAACCATCCACGGCCACTAGCACCTTCGTCGGAAACATGACCTATCTCCTTCCTGCCCTCGCTAATCGTTTGCCTGGTCTCTGGGGTGGGTTTCCTCCGGGCTGGCTGCTTTCAGGTCCCCTGGGCCACCATCTTGGAGGGTGAGGATCAAGACCTGACCCGAGCGTGACAGGGTCCCCTGTACCGGAGCGTCCCACAGGCCGGTGCGTGCTGGAGAAAGTGAGGCGGAGGGAGCCAGGAGATCCTCGATGTTCGTAAAATCGCGGCTCACCGTGGGAGTCGGGCTTGAGGGGGTTATGGGCGCGAACCTCCCGCCCCACACCCGGTAGGCTTCGGCTGCTCCCAGGCTCTCGCCGGAGTTCTCGGCCACGGCGGGCCAGAACACGTCTTCTAGCTCCTCGGCCCGGTGACCTGGATACGCTCCAAACATCAGGTGACTCTGCGGCAGGCCTCTTAGCCGGGCCATTGCGGGGCTTAGAAAGCCGGCGTGCCAGAGCGGGGTCGAGACGGGATCCAGCACGAGCTCAGAGAGGGTCCTCAGCAGAGCCTCTCCATCCTCGAAGGCTATTGCAAACGGCCTGTCCGTATCCGCCCGGCGTGTCCTAAGCTTGGCTGACACTACTATGCCGGAGTGGCTTCCGGGGTCAACGAAAGCTGGCACCTCGCTGCCGGTCACCTCACACAGCTCGCCGCCCGGCAGCACAACGTCCGCTGCAAGCACGTTCTCCCGTAGCCAGCCGTGACCGAAGGAGCCGATACCGAGACCGTCGGTGGCGAGCCATCCCCCGACGGTGGCCCTGGGGGCGCTCGTCGGGTACACGGCGAGCCCCTTACCGCGCTGGCGCAGCTCATTGTCAAGGGCGAGCCAGAGCGTACCGGGCTCTGCTTCGGCCCAGCCGCCACCGTCGTGACGAAGCTTGATGCTCTGCATGAACCCGAGGTTCACCACGATGCTATCGGTCGGGTATTCGGGAGACTCTGGAGAGGTGCCGCCACCGGACGCGACCACGGGAACTCCGTGCCGCGCGGCGTCCCGCGACAGGCGGCTGACCTCTTCGGCGTGCAAGGGGTGGAACTCGCCCAGAGGAAAGCTCCCTCCTCCCTCTGAACCCGTCTTCTTGAAACGCTCTCCCAGGAGCTCTACGAATATCCTCTGAAGCTCCTCGCGCTCTTTGCTCCCGGCTTCTCGCCCCTCTGTCATCGTCCCTGGCTCCCCCGATCTACGCTACGGATACTAAAGGCTTCTAGTAGCTCGGTTCTGAAATCATTTCGCATGGTAGCCAGGAGAATAAAGCAGAGGGTCTTGGGGCAACTGATGCACTTTGATCCTTTGTCCGCACACATTGCCTATCTTGATGAAGTTAATGCAGTTGATGGAGTTGATGGAGTTTTCGCCCAGATACAGCAGCGTAGATGACGTGGAGGGGTGACAACGCTCAGGTCTGTCTCAGCCACCATGAAGGATGCCCTAGGGGATCAGGCCGAACTTGCGCGCCCGGGCGACGGCTTCGAGCTGAGAATGCGCCCCGAGCGCCTGCAAGAGCGCCCGGACGTGGTTGCGTACCGTCGCTCTGGAGAGATACAGCCTCTGGCTGATCTCGTTTACCCCATTACCCTCTGCCAGCAGCGTCAGTATCTCCGTCTGTCTCGTAGTGAGGCTCGTGGTGAACTCTGACGTCTCCGGGCAGTTTTCCCCTGAGGAGGATACGGAGTGCTTCTCCGGGGTGACGAGCTCGTACAGCCTCCTGAGGAACCCCTCCTCGTCCTCGTGCTGACGGGCGTTGTCCAGGGCTATAGCCGTGGTGTGGGCAAGACCCTCCGCGAGTAGGAGGTCGTCTTCTCCGTAACTCGGTCTGTCTCGGCGGGTAGCGATACCTATGGACCCAAGCACCCGTCCGCCGACCCGGAGCGGCACACAGAGGTATGATGCGAGGTCCAGACTGCTCAGGGTCCTGAGCTCCCCTTGTGAGCCGGCTAGATCGTGGAGTAGCGCATTGCTCACTTCCGGTAAGAGCTCGGAGGTCCCACTCCGTAGCACCTTCGCGGTCCCGTGGGTTGCCTCGGGGATAAACGTGTAGCTGCTCTTTGGCTCTAGCATAAGCTTCTCGCCAGCATGGTCCGCAACACCCACAAGATTTGCGTGAGCCGTCGCCAGACGCTCTACGGTTGCGTGCCTCTCCGAGACGACGTCCACGAAGCACCAGTCAGCCACGTCCGGCACCGTAAGGCGCAGGGTCGTTTCGATTATCGCCCTGGGATCCGTGGAGGCCGAGAGCGCGGCGCTGGCTTGGGAGAGAAACTCGAAGCGCCTCTCAGCTTTCTCGGCCTTTATGGTCCTCTCGGCAAGCAGGCTTTCTATCCTTCCTTCGTTTGCCCGCCGCTCGATGGCGGCTCCGAGCAGGTTCGCGACGTCCTGCACGAACCCCGTCTCGTATGTGTCGAAGCGCCGCCTGGCTTTCGTGTGAGCTCCGAGTACCCCGTAAGTTCTGCCTCCGGCGCGGATGACGGCACTCACACCGCTGGTTACGCCATGATCCCGCAAGAGCCTGGGGCCGGAGAAGCTTCGCTCCCGGGAGAGGTCCTCCACGACTACCGGCTGCCTGGAGATCAGGGTATATCCCGCCTGCGACTCCAGACCCGAGCCGACCGTGGCCTTTCCGACAAGCCCCTCCGACCAGCCAACCCCGGCTCGTAGTAGCAGGCGGTCTCCGTCCGCCATCAGCTCGAGAACCTTGCAGAGTTCTACCCCGAGTACCTCGGAAACCTCTGACAGCGCCTGATCGAAGAGCTCTCCAAGCTCGATGCCCGCGAGTGCGCTAAAGGCCAGTCTCCCAACAGATTCCTGTTGCCGGAGACGTTTTTCCAGGGCGGTTTCCTTCTGCCCCTCTGCTACGTTCGCCGTACTCGCGAGCCTCATGCGTCCAATCCCCTGACCGTCGTAAACCGTCTCGAGAACCTACCGATAGGCTATTGCAGTAAGTTGCAGTCAGCAATACCAGAACAACGTAGCTGGAGTGACGTTCCTCCCGCAATAATTTCCATGTTTTGTAATTATAAGCACCACCTGATTTTCAGGTCAATCCCAGGTCGTTCCACAGCGTAAGGGAGCCGACGACTACATGGACTACAGAAAGTCGCGGAATGGGCAGCCTGGGTCACTACTATGGGTAGTTCTGCTCAGGTCGCTACGGAGTAAGAGACATATCCTACTAGAGCAGGATGGCTAGAGAAGTCAGAGAACTGCTCGAGGCTCTGGAGGCGGATGTGGCTGGTGGCAGTGAGGGTGAGCGCGTGGTCTGGAAACACGTACAAAGGGCACGCAGCGAGTTCAGTGGCGAGCACCAGTTGGCCGAGTACGTCGCCCGGCTCTCTCCGGAAGAGCTTGCGGAGATCCTGGCTTCGAGCCCTCACACGCTTCCGCGCCTGGCGGCCAGCCACGCCGAATGTCGGGTGGAGGCGGGAGAGGAGCGCGGTTTCGTAGAGGTTATGCGCGCTTGGGCGCTGTATACGTTGTCCGGGCTTGAAGGCGGTTAGAGGATGTTAACTCGGAGGAAGATATGAACAGAGCCCTTGAAAGGGTACTGCTGGCGACAGACAGTTCGCGGGATGCGGCGCTGGCGGCTCGCGCGGCCGCGGACATCTGTCAGAAAAGCGGGGCGAAACTGTCCGTCGTGCACGTCTGGCAGGCTACTCCGTCTGCCCACATGAGATCGTTCGTGCGCTCGAGTTTCAAACGCCTGGCTCAGGAGAAGCTAGACGCCGAGGTACAGAATCTGCGGAATATCGGGGTAAGCAGCGTCGAGCCCCACCTCGTAGAAGGCAAGCCGGCGGACGGGGTTCTGGATCTCGCCGAAGAGCTGGATGCGGACCTGATCGTGCTCGGCAGCCGGGGGCTGGGGCCGGTCGGACGTCTAGCCCTGGGTAGCGTCGCCGAAGGTGTGACGTATCATGCCCCGTGCCCGGTGCTGGTCTCGCGCGGCGGTGAGTCATCGTGGCCGCCCGGCAGGGTGGTCTTCGCCTACGACGGATCGCAGACGTCGTGGGAAGCGGCTGAGGCGGCCGCAAGCCTCTGCGCGGATAACGGTGAAAATGGTGTCGAAGGGCTGATCGTACAAGCCTATCCACGACTGCCCGAGGTGGACAAAGAGGGCAGGGAATCAGATGCCAGGATGGTTGAGGATGACATGAGGCTCCAGGAGAAGGCTCTCATGCAGCGTGCCGGAGAGCTCGAAGCCATTCTCGGCGTCCGGCCCAAGCCCAGGCTAGCCGTGGGCGACGCCGCGTCCCGTATTCTCGAGGTAGCCGCAGAGGAGAGCCCGGAGAGGACGCTCGTGGCGCTTGGTAGCCGGGGCCTCGGGACAGTCGGGCGGATGACGCTCGGCAGCGTCTCGGCCAAGACGCTGCGCGCCGCGCAGGGACCCGTGCTCGTACACCCGACGAGCGAGAGACCTGCCTGACCTATACGCATACCCGAGATACCCGCCTGAAAAGGCTATGAAGAGGCTATGAAGAGGCTATGAAGATTTTGACGTGACGCTCCTGGTGTTCCTCCTGGCGCTCTTCACCGCCCTGGCCACCGGCCTCGGTGCGGTGCCCTTCGCCTTTACCCACGACCCTGCCCGCAGGTGGATCGGCGCGTCGAACGCGGCAGCCGCGGGGCTCATGCTGGCGGCCAGCGTTTGGCTCGCCTACGAGGGGCTCGGGCGCGGGATGCTCGGGGTGCTCGTGGGAGCGGCGGTAGGCGCCATATCCATCTTGGCCGTGCGGCGGTATCTCGGCCTAGATGAGCACCCGGCAGTCTTCGCGGGGATGTCCGGGCTGGATGCCCGCAAGGGGCTCCTGATCGTGGCCATAATGACCGCGCACTCCCTGGCCGAAGGCGTGGGGGTTGGGGTCGCCTTCGGCGGCGGCGAAGATCTCGGTGTCATCATAGCCTTGGCTATCGCCGTACATAATATCCCGGAGGGCCTCGCCATAAGCCTCGTGCTGGTGCCCCGGGGGGTCAGCCCTGGCAAGGCTGCCTTCTGGAGTATCTTTTCGAGCCTGCCGCAGCCCCTTATGGCCGTGCCAGCCTTCATGTTCGTCGAGGCGTTCGAGACACTGCTGCCCTATGGTCTCGGGTTTGCCGCCGGGGCGATGGTCTGGATGGTCTTCGCCGAGCTATTGCCGGACGCCAGAAAAGACGCTCCAGACCGTACCATCTTAGTAGTCCTCGCCGTGTCCGCCGCCTCCATGATGGCTTTCCAGCTCTTGCTGAGTTGAGTTACTTTGACCTCTAGTATGTAGCCCGCGTGGCTACTCGATGCCATGGCCAGCCAAGGCCACCTGTCTGGATCTCTACGGTCAGTGAGCGTGCAAGCACACGAATAGGCATATTGCGGAGACGAGCAGTAAGACGAAACGCCCTATATAACTCTCTACAATTACCCGCAAAATATAATACGTGTACCGCTGGGAGCTAGCGAATGGAGAAGCCAGATGGGCGTACTCGATCAGTTCAAGCTCGATGGCAAGGTAGCCTTGGTTACGGGCGCGGGGAGCGGTATCGGACGGGCATACGCCCAAGCGCTCTCCGAAGCCGGAGCGGCGGTGGCCTGCGCGGATCTCGACCACGATACCGCGCAACAGACGGCTTCTTCACTGGAAGGCAAAGCGTTCGCCCTGGAGGCTGACGTCTCCGATGAGGCGCAGGTCCAGAGTATGGTGCAAGAGACGGTCTCAGAGCTTGGTAGGCTCGACGCCGTCTTCGCCAATGCCGGGATAGGCGGAGCTCAAGAGCAGGTTTTCCCCGAAGCGTCCCTCGAGAACTGGCAGCAGGTGATAAACATCAACCTCACCGGGGTATGGCTGACCGCCCGGGAGGCGGCAAAGGCCATGATCTCCCAGGGTGAAGGCGGCAAGATAGTGGCTACCGCATCGATCTACGGCTTCGTCGGTGGCTTCGCACCTTCCCCGGGCGCGTACAACTCCGCGAAGGGTGGGGTGGTTAACCTGGTGCGTGATCTTGCGCCGACACTCGCCCCTCACCGGATAAACGTCTCCGGCATAGCTCCGGGTTTCTTCCGGACCAACATAGGCGGAGGGCTCTTGATGGACCTTGAGAATGAGACGACACAGCAGTTCGTCGCGGAGATAGAGCGCCGGACGCCCATGGGCAAGATGGGAGATGTCGAGGATCTCAAGGGTACAGCGGTCTACCTCGCCTCTCCGGCCTCCGACTATCTAACCGGGCACACGGTAGCGGTGGATGGTGGCTGGCTCGCCTGGTAGTGAAAGGGGAAGAGAATGACACAGGGTCGGGAGCCGTGGTACTTACCCGGCTCCGAGAAACCCTGGCCGCCATGGCCCGGGGATCTTGTAAAGGGGCATAGACACGAGCTATTCGTACGGTCGGTTGGCGATCCAGACTCCCCGACGGGTCTGTTCGTGCATGGTCTTGGAGGAAGCTCCGGCAACTGGACCGACGTCATGGGCCTGCTTTCGGATGACGTCTATGCTCGCGCGGTAGACCTTCCTGGGTTCGGGCAGTCCGAGCCGCCTCGGGATTTCGGCTATACGCTCGACGAGCATAGCGAGGCCATAGTGGATCTGCTCTCGTCTTTCGAATGTGGACCGGTACACCTATTCGGCAACTCCATGGGCGGCGTTATCGCGATCAGGGTGGCTGCACGACACCCGGAACTGGTGCGAACCCTTACGCTAATAAGTCCGGCCCTGCCCACTGTACGCCCCCACGGCGACAACGCCTTGGTGGGAATTCTAGCCGTTCCAGGCCTGGGTGAACGCCTGATGTCTTGGTTGTGGCGTCAGCCCACGGAGGAAGTGGTGAGTCTATTGAACCGTGTTGCGTACGATGCAAGCCGGGCGCCCCCCCAACGCGTCGAGGCCGCGGTTGAGGAACTAGAGTACATGAAGGGCCGTAGCTGGAGTGAGGAGGCGCTTATCAAGAGCACGCGAGGCCTGATCTCCTCGTACCTCCTCTACGGCTCGCGCTCCCTGTGGCGGCAGGCGGCTTCTGTGCAAGCGCCAACGCTTTTGATTTGGGGCCTCAATGATGCACTGGTCAGTCCGGCGCTGGCCGAGACGGCGGAAGCAACGTTTCCCAAAAGCCGACTCCTCGTTTTGGGCGAAGCGGGGCACATGGTCCAGATCGAGAATCCTGTAGCGGTCGCCCGGGCATTCACCAATCTGCTCGACGACCTCGAAAATGGTCGTCGACTTTGACGGCATAGTTCAGGCCTCGCGCTGCAATTACATCGTTCCAGGTTTCTCTAGCAGGTCTCCCAGATACTCCGTGTCATACTTTCCCGAAAGGAAAGCTTCTTCGTCCAAGAGCCGGAGGTGTAGTGGGATGGTGGTATTCACTCCTTCCAGACGATATTCACCCAGGGCGCGCCGGGAGCGCTGTATAGTCTCCTCGCGTGTCAGGCCCCAGACGGCGAGCTTGCCGATCATGGAGTCGTAGAAGGGAGGGATGACGTAGCCGTTATAGACGGCGGAGTCCACTCGCACACCAGGGCCGCCGGGGACTTCCAGTGCTGACACCTCGCCCGGGGAAGGCATGAAATCGTTGTCCGGGTCCTCGGCGTTGACCCGGAACTCCATCGCCCAGCCGTTCACCGTCACTTCGTCTTGGCGGATGCTCAGAGGCTCACCCGAGGCCACCCTGAGCTGCTCTTTGATCAGGTCCACGCCCGTGATCATCTCGGTTATCGGGTGCTCGACCTGTATGCGCGTGTTCATCTCGATAAAGTAGAACTCGCCGCTCTCGTCTGCCAGAAACTCCACGGTGCCCGCGTTGACGTACTCCGCTTCCCGGGCCAGCCGCACGGCGGCCTCGAGCATGCGCTCTCTGGTCTGGGGGGTTATGCCCGGCGACGGGGCCTCCTCCAGCACCTTTTGTCTGTGACGCTGCATGGAGCACTCGCGCTCGTAGAGGTGGATCACGTCGCCATTGTGGTCGCCGATTATCTGTACCTCGACGTGCCGGGGGGAAGTGAGGAACCTCTCCAGGTACAGGGAGCCATCTCCGAAGGCCGCCTCGGCCTCCTGGCGGGCGACCCGCACGGCCTGCTTCAGTTCCTCCTCGTCTTGCGCTATACGGATGCCCCGCCCTCCGCCGCCGGCCGCGGCTTTGATCATCAGAGGGTAGCCAATCTCCTGTGCAACGCTGATCGCTTCCTCCGGTGAGACGCCTCCCTCACTGCCGGGGACCACGGGTACCCCGGCGGTACTGGCCAGTGCACGAGCCGCGGACTTGTCGCCCATCTTCTCTATGGACTCGGGCGAGGGGCCGACGAAGATCAGGCCCGCATCCCGACAAGCCCTCGCGAACGCGGCATTCTCCGCGAGAAAACCGTAACCGGGATGTACCGAGTCAGCGCCCGACTCTCTCGCAGCATTTAGCAGAGCCTCAGCATTCAGGTAGCTCTTTGCGGCCGGCGGGGGGCCGACGTGAAACTTCTCGTCTGCCTGACGTACGTGCAGCGCCTCGGCGTCAGCGTCGGAGTACACGGCCACCGTGGATATGCCAAGCTCCTGACAGGCCCGGATCACGCGCAGCGCGATCTCACCCCTGTTTGCAACGAGTACCTTCTCGAGCATCTTCCCGCCTCCTTTGACTCTTTAACTGACTCTTTGACTAGCATATCTCGTGACCCTATTATGGACGTGTTGCTCACATGGGTTTTGGGGAGGGAACGTGCAGGGACAGCGGATGGAACCCCGCTACAGCTACGGCGGCGACGAGTACGTCTTCGTGGAGCTCGACGAGGCGATGAGCCTCCAGGTCAACTTCCGGGCGCTCGGCATTACCAATCGTCTCAGGGAAGAGGAGCTCCCGGGCGTAACGGACATCTGCCCGTCTAACGCCTCCTACATGGTTCGCGTAAACCCGGACGAGATTCATCCCGACGAGCTGATCTCACGCCTCAAGGAGCTTGACGAGGAGGTGGGGGAGGCTCGGGGAATCGAGCTCGACACGAGGGTGGTCGACGTGCCGGTTCTGATCGAGGACCCCTGGACCTACGAGACGATGATGCGCTTCCGGGATAGGCACCAGGACCCGGACTCCACGGACCTCGAGTACGGCGCCCGCATTAACGGCTACGACTCCAGAGATGACTTCATAGACGCCCTGCTCGGATCGCCGTGGCTGGTCACCATGCTCGGGTTCGTGCCGGGTCTGCCGTGGTGCTACCAGCTCGTCCCGCCGGAGGAGCAGATCGAGGTGCCAAAGTACGTCAGGCCCCGCACGTACACTTCCGAGCGGGCCTTCGGCTACGGTGGCGGCTTCGCCGTGATCTACCCGGTACAGGGAGCCGGAGGCTACCAGCTATTCGGTACCGCCCCCGGACCGGTCTTCGACCCGAAAGAAGAGCTGCCCGACTTCCGGGACTCCATTATCTTTCCCCGGCCGACCGACATCTTCAAGTTCCGCCGCATAGAACGCGAGGAGTACGACCGTATAAGGGGCGAGGTCGAGAGCGGCACCTTCGAGTACCACAAGCGGCCCTTCACGTTCCAGGGCGACCGGGCGCTCGCGGACCCGAAGTCGTACAACGAGGAGATACTGGGGGTGCTTTATGGGGATTAGGGTCGAGAGCCCGGGGCTCCTCACGACGGTCCAGGATGCGGGCCGCTTCGGCAAGTACGACATAGGTATGCCGCCCTCCGGCGCGATGGATCTCTTCTCCTACGAAGTCGGGAATTATCTGGTCGGCAACGCCCCGGACGCGGCGGCCCTGGAGATGACCTATCTCGGTCCCAGCCTGGAGTTCACATCTCCTGCCGTGATCGCCGTAACCGGTGCGGACATGCCGCCCAGGATAAACGGGGAAGAGGCCGCGACCTGGGAAGTGCTGTCGGTAGAGGAGGGCGACGTGCTCTCCTTCGACTACCTGAAGGCCGGCGCCCGTTCCTACCTGGCTGTTGCAGGAGGGATAGACGTGCCACCGTTCCTCGGCAGCCGCTCGACCTACACCCTGATCGGCCTCGGCGGCCACGAGGGCCGCGCCCTCGCAGAGGGTGACGAGCTACCCGTCGGCGACTCTGTGGATGGTGCCGACCGCGTCGGGAAGTCCGTCGAGGCGGGACATATTCCGGCCTTCTCCGGCGCGGAGGAGATCCGGGTGATCGTCGGCCTGTGTAGCTACCGGCTTACCGGCGAGAGCCTCGAAGGCTTTCTGAATACCGACTGGACGGTAACACCGGACGCGAACCGCACCGGCTACCGGATGCGCGGCGGTGAGATCGAGTTCGTCGAGCGCGAGCAGCCCGCCGGAGCCGGCAGCGACCCGGCGAACGTCGTGGATCTCGGCTATCCCGTGGGCTCTATACAGGTGCCCGGCGGTGTCGAGCCGATAGTCCTGATGAACGACGCCGTCACCGGAGGCGGCTACGCGACCATCGGAACCGTTATAAGCGTGGACCGCGACCGGCTCGCCCAGACCAAGACCAACGACACTACGCGTTTTAGGTCGGTAACGCTCGAAGAGGCGCTTGACGCCCGCCGCGCCCGTCAGCGGCAGCTACGTGAGATCCACGAGTCACTTGGCTAACCTAGAAGCCGACCGTTTACAGGAGGGCGGATCGCGATGCGCATAGACCTGAACTGTGACATGGGAGAGAGCTTCGGGGCCTGGAAGATGGGCAACGACGAGGAGATGATGGACTTTATCTCCTCGGCTAACGTAGCCGGTGGCTTCCACGCCGGAGACCCGCACGTGATGCGGAAGACCGTGGATCTCGCAAAGCAAAGCGGCGTCGCCGTCGGCATTCACTGCGGCTACGGGGATCTGGTCGGCTTCGGCCGTAGGGAGCTCGACGTAGCGCCCGGTGAGATCCGGGACGAGCTTACCTACCAGCTCGGAGCCTTGCGGGAGTTCGCCTGCCTCCAGGGTATGGAGGTCCAGCACGTAAAGCCCCACGGCGCACTGTACATGGCCGCCGCCCGGGACGAGGATCTCTCCCGTGCAATAGTCCAGGCGATACAGGAGGCGGATCCGGCACTCCTGCTCTACTGCATGCAGTCTTCGGTTACCTACGAGGTCGCCCAGGAGATGGGACAGCCGGTCGCCCGGGAGTTCTTCGCCGACCGTGGCTATGGAGACGACGGCCAGATCATCTTCACCCGCAACGTGGCGGAAAAGCTCGACCCCGGGGCGGTCGGGGACCGGGTCGTGAGGGCGGTTACCGAGGGCAAGGTCGAGTCAGAGACCGGGCGGGACATCGAGATGAGCGCGGACTCCGTATGCGTACACGGCGACACCCCGGGCGCGGTAGAGCTCGCCGAGGCCATTGCTCGTCGTCTGCGAGAAGGCGGCGTGGAGATTGCGCCTCCGGGAGGCGCCGGAAATAAGACACATTAAGCGATCCATACAGATCCATACAAATACAAGAGGAGATGATTTGAGCGAAGCTACCACCAACAACGTAAAGGCCCAGATCCCCGGCACCTTCTACCGCAAGCCCGGCCCGGAGAGCGAGCCGTATGCCACGGAGGGTGGCAAGGTCTCCGCCGGAGACG
This sequence comes from Rubrobacter aplysinae, assembly GCF_001029505.1. NCBI lineage: Bacteria > Bacillati > Actinomycetota > Rubrobacteria > Rubrobacterales > Rubrobacteraceae > Rubrobacter > Rubrobacter aplysinae. Next base: position 111,676 of record NZ_LEKH01000009.1, read on the forward strand.
TCGTCGGCCTTATCGAGGTGATGAAGTCCTTCCACGAGGTAAAGGCCGAGCAAGACGGCACGGTGGCGAAGTTCTTGATCGAGGACGGCGACGCCGTGGCCCCCGGACAAGACCTCTTAGAGCTAGAGTAACCCGAAAGGCGGAGCATGGCCGAACAGGTCGGAAACTACGTAGGCACCAGCGTACCCCGGAAGGAGGATGCGGCGCTGCTCGCCGGGGAGGCACGCTGGACCGACAACATCAAGCTACCGGACATGCTGCACGTAGCGGTGCTCCGCAGCCCGCTGGCCCACGCGAAGATCGAGCACATCGACGTCTCCGGAGCGCTCTCCAAGAGCGGCGTAGTCGCAGCCTACACCGGAGAAGACCTGGCGGGGGAGTGGCCCTCGGGCATACCCTGTGCCTGGCAGGTCACGCAGGACATGAAGGCTCCGGTACACCGGCCCGTGGCCCGTGGCGAGGTCAACCACATGGGCGACGCCGTGGCCGTGGTGGTCGCCTCCGAGCGCAGCCTGGCCTACGACGCCCTGGAGGCGATAGACGTGGACTACGAGCCGCTCGAGCCCGTGGTGGACGTCGAGCGGGCCCTGGAGGAGGGCGCGCCGCTGGTACACGAGGATCTCGGCACCAACGAGTGCTACACGTGGCCCTTGGCCACGGGCGACATAGACGAGGCCTTCGGGCAGGCGGACGTGGTTGCCAGCGGACGCTATATCCAGCAACGTCTCATCCCGAGTCCCATAGAACCCCGGGCGGTGGTCGCCCAGCAGGACCCGGTCCACGATGGCTTTATACTGCACACCTCGACCCAGGTGCCGCATTTCGTGAAGGACGTGATCGCGGGCTCGTGCGGGGTGCCGGACAACAAGCTGCGGGTGGTCGCGCCGGACGTTGGCGGCGGCTTCGGGGGCAAGCTCAACGTCTACGCGGAGGAGGCGCTCGCGCTCGCACTTACGCGCCGGATCGGCGTGCCCGTCAAGTGGACCGAGGACCGCGGAGAGAGCCATCAGGCGAGCACCCACGGCCGGGGCCAGGTGCAGTACGTGGAGGTCGCAGCGCGCAGCGACGGCAAGATACTGGGCATGAAGGTAAAGCTCTACGCCGACATGGGGGCATACTTGCAGCTCCTCACACCCGGCGTCGCCGTCCTGGGCTCCTTTACCTACCCCGGGCTCTACACGTTCGACGCCTACTCCTTCGAGTGCACCGGGGTCTTCACCAACCTCACCCCGACCGACTCATATCGGGGCGCCGGACGCTCGGAGGCGGCGTACGCCTGCGAGCGTGCGATGGACGACCTCGCAAGGGAGCTCGGGATGGACCCGGCGGAGGTTCGGCTCAAGAACCTCATACCGCCTTTCGAGGAGCCCGTAACCAACCCCGCGGGCGTGCAGTACGACTCGGGCGACTACGAGACCTGCATGCGCAAAGCCCTGGATCTCGCCGGCTACGGAGACCTCCGGGAGGAGCAACGCCGCCGCAGAGAAGCCGGGGACCCCGTGCAGCTCGGCATCGGCATCGGCAACTTCACGGAGAGCGGCGGCCTCTCGCCGTCGAAAATCTCGGCCGCCGTAGGGCTCGGCGGCGCCGGCTGGGAGGCCGCCACGGTCAGGATGCTCCCGAGTGGCAGGGTCGAGGTCATCACCGGCACCTCGCCCCACGGCCAGGGGCACGCCACATCCTGGTCCCAGATAGTCGCCGACGACCTCGGCGTACACCCGGATGAGGTGGAGGTCCATCACGGCGATACCGCTATCGCTCCCTGGGGCCGCGACACCTACGGCTCCCGCAGCCTGTCGGTCGGAGGCGTTGCGGTGCATCTGGCCTGCGAGAAGGTCTCCGACAAGGCAAAGAAGATCGCCGCGCACATGCTGGAGGCGGCGGAGGCCGACGTGGAGCTCTCGGGCGGGAGGTTCAGCGTGGCGGGCTCGCAGGAGCCGGCCCTGACCATCCAGGAGGTGGCCGGAGCTGCCTTCGCGGCGTCGGACCTGCCAGAGGGGATGGAGCCCGGGCTCACGGCGGACTACTTCTTCGATCCTCCGAACTTTACCTGGCCTTTCGGCACGCACATCTGTGTGACGGAGGTGGATACGGAGACGGGTAAGGTGACCATCCCGAAGTACGTGGCCGTCGACGATTGTGGCCCCGTGGTCAACCCGCAGGTGGTCGAGGGTCAGCTACACGGCGGCATAGCCCAGGGGATAGCGCAGGCTCTGTACGAGGAGGCGACCTACGACGAGTCGGGCACGCTGACCAGCGCGAGCCTGATGGACTACATGATACCCGGCGCGCCCGAGATCCCGAACATGATCCTCGATAGCACCGTCACTCCTTCCTCGACCAACCCGATGGGGGTCAAGGGTATCGGAGAATCCGGCAGCATAGGAGCCTCTCCGGCCGTGATCAACTCGGTCATAGACGCCCTCTCCCCGCTCGGGGTGACCCACGTGGACATGCCAGCCTCGCCCGTGCGGGTGTGGGAGGCGATCCAGGCGGCCCGGAAAGGGTAACGGCCGCCGGCTACTCAACGAGATCCGTTAAACGAAAGGAGGCTCTGTTAGAGGTCCAGAGTTAGATACTACAAACAACATATAATTGGCCATGTGCGGTAGCCAATCCGCCGATTTACGTGGGGTTCTGGAATGACTCCACGCGATCCCTGATCCAATCGGGGATCGGCGCCGCACCGCCCGTTTCCTGGGAGTAGGAGACGTAGATTATCTCCGCTTCCAGATAAGGTTCCTGTTCTCCAGCGTCATTCGCGGGAGAGATTCTGAACCTCCCGGTGAAACTGGAGTTACCCAGTTTGGGTACGGAGACGTGGACGTCGAGCAGGTCGTCCAGACGGGCGGATCTCTTGAACTCCAGGGTCGCTTTTACCAGCGCGATCTCGAACGCCGGGGAATCCAGGGCCCCTGCGCCGAGGTTCCGGAAGTACTCGGTTATGGCTACGTCGATGTAGGTCAGGTAGTGCGAGTTGAACACGACCTTCTGGCCGTCGATCTCGGAGTAGCGCACGCGCAGGGTGTGGACGAACGGGAAGGACCCGGGCTGTATCATCTTCCTAAGATCCTCCGTCGCCGATCACGACCGCCATGTCTACTATGGCGTTCGAGCGGTGCTCGTTCATGGCCGAAACCAGGGCCTCCGCTTCCCGGGCCTTGCAGGCCTCGACGATCCTGCGGTGCTCTTCCTGGACTCGCCTGCGGGAGGCCGGCTTGTTGAAGAAGAGGCTCCGGTATGAGTCCGAGACCTGCCACAGGGTCTTTACCACGCGCATGAACTGCGGCATGCCGGCGTACTCCAGGAGGGCCATGTGAAACTCCCGGTTTACCTCGGTAAAGCGTAGCAGGTTCTCCGACTCGGAGATCTCGTCCATCTCTTGGATAAGATCCTCCAGGCGTTCGATCAGGCTCTCGTCCACTTGTGAGGCCGTGCTACGGAGCATCTCGCTCTCCAGCAGCTGGCGCATGCGGTAGATCTCCGACAACTCACTCATGGAGAACTTCGTGACCCTGTAGCCGTGATGCGGCTGGTAAGTTAGCTGTCCTTCGGCTTCCAACACCTTCAGGGCCTCGCGGATGGGCAGGCGGCTGACCTCTAGACGCTCGGAGATCTCGCCCGGCCGCAAGCGCTCGCCGGGCTTCAGCTCGCGGGACATGATCATACCCCGGATCTCTGCCAGCACCGCGTGCTGTGCCGTCTGGGGTTTCTTGAAAGCTCCTTGAGGCTCCGCCGGCTCCAAGACTACCCGGCTACCTGAACGCCGGTATGCCGGTTATCGCGTTACCCAGAATCAGGGTGTGCACCTCGTCGGTCCCTTCATAGGTCCTCACGCTCTCGAGGTTATTGGCGTGTCTGAGAGGCGAGTAGTCCAGGGTTACCCCGTTGCCGCCGAGGATGGTGCGGGCCTCGCGGGCTATCTCTATCGCCTCGCGTACGTTGTTTAGCTTGCCAAAGGAGACCTGCTCGTGCCTCAGCGTTCCGGCATCCTTCATGAGGCCCAGGTGCAGAGCCAGCATCGTACCCTTCTGGATCTCTAGCATCATGTCCACGAGCTTCTTCTGGGTCAGCTGGAACGCGGCCGTGGGCTTGTCGAACTGGCTGCGCTCTAACGAGTATCCGAGAGCGCTCTCGTAGGAGTCCCGCGCCGCGCCCATCACGCCCCAGACGATCCCGTACCTGGCCTCGTTCAGGCACGAGAACGGTCCGCGCAGACCCTTGACCTCCGGGAACATTGCCTCTGAGGGGAGCCTGCAGTCCTCGAAGTAGAGCTCGCACTGTATGGAGGCCCGCATGGAGAGCTTTGGCTGTATGTCCTGCGCCGAGAAGCCCGGAGTATCGGTCGGCACCACAAAGCCGCGGACTCCCTCGTCCGTCTGGGCCCATATTACCGCCACATCCGCGATGGAACCCAGGCCGATCCAACGCTTGCTCCCGCCCAGTATCCAGTCATCGCCGTCCCGCCTGGCATAGGTCTTCATGGAGGCGGGGTCACTCCCGGCATCCGGCTCGGTGAGCCCGAAAGCACCTATTGCCTCTCCCCGGGCCATCCTCGGCAGCCACTCCTCCTTGTGCTCCTCGGAGCCGAACTTGTGTATCGCGCTCATCGCGAGCGAGCCCTGCACGCTAACGAAGGTCCTAAGCCCCGAGTCTCCGGCCTCAAGCTCCATACACGCCAGACCATACTCGACCGCGCTCTTGCCGCCGCAGCCGTAGCCTTCGAGGTGCATGCCGAGGACGCCCAGAGAGCCCATCTCGGGCACGAGCTCTTTCGGGAATGTTCCTTCGTCGTACCATTCTTTTATGTTCGGGGAGATCCGCTCCGTCACGAACCGGCGAGCCTTGTCCCTCACCGCGATCTCCTCTTCCGTAAGCAGACCATCCAGCCCGAGAAAGTCTTTCGACCAGTCCTCCCGGGGGCCAGAGCCGTTTCCGTTGCTACCTCCACCCGTTGCTCTGCTCTCGCTTACGGGCCCCACGCTAACCGCCCTCTCATGCTGTCTCCATACGACTTTAGAGACCAAGTCTAGCTGACACTGGACATTTGATCCAGTTTTAGTTATTTTGTAGACATTCTGGATCAAGTATCTCATGCTTCATGGTGAGAGGGTGGTAGGGGTTGGGGAGGAGTGTAGGGTGAGTGAGTCGGAGAGGGCGCTCGAAGGCCTCGTGGTGGCCGACTTTTCGCGGGTGCTCGCGGGGCCGCTGGCGACGATGAACCTCGGGGATCTCGGTGCCGACGTAATAAAGGTAGAGAGGCCAGAGGTGGGAGACGATACGAGGGCTTGGGGGCCGCCATTCGTCGAGGAAGGCAGTACCTACTACCTCGGGCTCAACCGTAACAAGCGCAGTATAGCGTTGGACCTGGGAGAGCCGGGGGATCTCGAAGCCGCCCGGGAGCTTGCCAGTCGGGCGGACGTGCTCATAGAGAACTTCCGGCCGGGCGCCATGTCGCGTCTCGGTTTGGGCTACGAAGAGGTGTCCAGGCTCAACCCCGGCATCGTCTACTGCTCCATTAGCGCCTTCGGCTCCGGCGAGAGGGGGGCGGCGATGCCCGGCTACGACTTTCTGGTGCAGGCCGCGAGCGGTTTCATGAGCATCACCGGTGAGGAGGATGGTACCCCGATGAAGACCGGGGTGGCCATAGTGGACGTGATCTGCGGCCTCAACGCCACGATCGGCATCCTCGCCGCCCTGGAGTCCCGCAGGAAAACGGGCGAAGGCCAGCACGTCGAGGTGTCACTCATGGACTCCGCGCTCGCGGGGCTGGTGAACCAGGCCTCGGGCTACCTGCTCGCGGGTAGCGTACCGGGCCCCCGTGGTAACAAGCATCCTTCCATAGCCCCGTACGAGACCTTCCGGGCCGCAGACCGGCCCTTCGTTATAGCCGTCGGAAACGAGGCGCTCTGGAGGCGCCTGTGCGAGAGCCTCGGCCTGGAGGAGTTGGCCGAGGACGAGCGCTTCGCCACCAACTCCGGTCGTGTTGCACACAGAGACGAGCTCGGGGAGATACTTGAGGGTGTCTTCAGGAGGGAAGACGCGGCCACGTGGGTGGAGCGGCTCGGGGAGGCGGGCGTGCCAGCTGGCCTGATCAACGACGTAGGCGAAGCCTTTGAGCTGGCGGAGTGGCTCGACCTCTCCCCGGTGGTCGAGCTGGAGAACCGAGAGGGCTCTTCTAACTTGAAGCTCACACGCTCGCCGCTCCGCATGTCGGAGACTCCGGTAATCGCGGACAAACCACCGCCGCGGCTCGGCGAGCATTCTGGGGAGATCCGCGCGTGGCTGGATCGTGGAGACGGCACGGATGCCTAATAAAGGAGTGGTCGGTAAATCTCGCAGGCTGCGAGACGATCAGAGGGAGGGATAAAGTGTTGCACTTGGCTGTGGACGTCGGAGGGACCTTCACCGACGTATGCGCTTACGACGAGGAGCAGGGTACTACCCGGGTCGGCAAAGTTTCTTCGACTAAAGATCCTATAGATGCCGTATTCGACAGTATAGAGGAACTCGGGGTGCGGCTGGATGAGATAGAGCTCTTTTCTCACGGGACCACCGTTGCGACCAACGCCCTGATCACCCGGAACTTCCCACGCTCGGCCATGGTTACCACCAAGGGCTTTAGAGACGTGATCGAGATCCGCCGCGGCACCAAGCAAGATCTCTGGGATGCTTACTCAGACGTCGCCCCACCTTACGTCCAACGTAGAAATCGCCTGGAGGTGACCGAGCGCATAGACTATGCCGGAAACGAGGCTGAGCCTCTTGACGAGGAAGAGGTTCGGCGGGCGGCGCACCTGATACGCCGCCGGCAGATAGAGACGGTCGCCGTCTGTCTGGTCAACTCCCACGCCAACCCAGACCACGAGCGGCGTGTCAAAAAGATCTTGAACGAGGAACTGCCGGAAGTAACGGTCTCGACCTCCAGCGAGGTGCTGCCAGAGATCTTCGAGCACGAACGTTTTTCGACTACGGTGGCGAATGCCGTGCTGGCGCCTCTGGTCAGCGGGTACGCCCAGCGTCTAGAACAACGCATGAAGGAAGGTGGCTACACGGGAGACGTGTTGCTGTTGCACTCAGGAGGAGGTGTGATGACCACCGAGGTGGCCGAGCAGCTTGGCGGACGACTCGCCTCTTCCGGCCTAGCCGCTGGAGCCATCGCCAGCGGTCACATCGCTAAGCTATCTGGTTACCAGAATGCGGTCGGACTGGATATGGGAGGCACCAGCGCGGACATCTCCCTGCTCGTCGAGGGTGAAACCAGGATCACGCAGGACTGGTTCGTCGAGTACGGATATCCAATACGTTTCCCGAGCGTCGAGGTGCTGACAGTCGGGGCCGGCGGCGGTTCCATAGCCTGGATCGACACGGCTGGCTCACTGCGTAACGGCCCCCAGTCTGCCGGGGCGGTACCCGGGCCAGCCTGTTACGGGCGTGGTGGTGAAGAACCTACCAACACCGACGCGAATCTACTGCTCGGCAGGCTCGGACAGAATCTTATCGGAGGGGGTATGACCCTCGATGTGTCCGAGGCAGAGCGTACCGTGGCGAAGATCGGGGAGCCTCTTGACCTGGATACTACCGAGGCGGCCCGCGCGATAATCAAGGTGGCGAACGCGAACCTGGCCGACGCGATCCGGCTCGCCCTGATCCGCCGCGGCCATGATCCGAGGGACTTCGCCCTGGTCGCCTTCGGTGGTGCTGGTCCTTTGCATGGTGCCGAGCTTGCCCGCGAGCTCTCTATACCTACCGTCCTCGTACCGCCAAATCCGGGGATCACCTCGGCACTTGGCTGCCTGCTAGTCGACATCCGCCACGACTTCTCGGAGATGTACCTGACGCCCGCGGATAGCGCGGAGCCGGCCAACATTGAGAATGCCTTCCAGGAACTGGAGCATCAGGCCAGAGAGCGCTTGGAGACCGAAGGCATAGCCCCGAACGACATGAGGCTCGGACGGTCGCTGGATATGCGTTACTTGGGTCAGTGGCGTTCGCTCGAGGTGCCTATCGAAGGCGAGGTGCAATCTCTGGAAGAGTTGCTGGGCTGGTTTCACCGCGAGCATGAGCGGCAACACGCCTACAAGCGGGAGGACTCGCCGGTGGAGATATACCAGTTACGCGTGGCCGCTATTGGAACCATCCCCAAGCCGGAGCTTCCTTACGAAAAACCCGAGTCCTACGAACCGCGGGCCGGAGAGCACCGGGATGTGATGTTCGGTGAGGCGGAGCTACTCAGTGCCGCAATCCACGACCGTGCATCGCTAGCCGCCGGAGCCCGAATCCCTGGACCGGCGATCATAAATCAGCTTGACTCCACGGTCGTGGTTTTTCCCGGAGATGAGGCGGAAGTAGACGGATGGTTCAACATAATCATTCACGTGGGAGGTAAACAATGACCGAGAAGCAGACGCTCGATCCCGTAACCTTCGAGGTCCTAAAGAACGCCTTCTCGACCGTCGTGGATGAGATGGCCGAGCAGATCCTAAGGACCTGTCACTCGTTCGTGATGTGGAGCCGCGACTTCTCCTCGGCGATCTGCGATGCTCGGGGCAACACGGTAATGCAGGGCAGTCAGGATATCGCCGTCCACGTCGGCACCCTGCACTTTACGGCCAAGGCTGTTCTTGATGCCTTCGGAGAAAATATACACCCGGGTGACGTATTCGCCATAAACGATCCCTACGCCGGCGGGACGCACTTTAACGACGTGCGGATCATACGCCCTGTCTTTGTAGAGGGAGAGATAATAGCCCTGGCGCAATCCAACGGCCACTGGGCGGATATCGGCGGCAGCGTACCCGGCTCGTTCGACATCAGCGCCACGACACACTTTGGCGAGGGTGTGCGCATCCCCGCCGTCAAGATCTGGGATCGCGGCGACTACCGGTGGGATGTGGTCGGTCTGATCACCTCCAATACTCGCGCCCCGGGGGACGCTGAAGGTGATCTCATGGCTCAAGCAGAGGCTACGAAGGTAGCCGAGAGAGAGCTGTTACGACTCGTCGAAAAGTATGGCAAGGACACCATCCTCACGGCGTTTGATGAGGTACAGGACTATGTCGAGCGGCTCACGCGTCGGCGCATCTCTGATCTCCCCGATGGCACCTGGCAGACCGAAGACTATATAGACCAGGACCCGAGCGGCGAGGAAGGCCTGGTACCGGTTAAGGTCAAGATGACTATAGATGGCGACAGCGTCACCTACGATCTCTCTGGCAGTCATCCAGTAATAGGTAGTTTCTTGAACGCTGGCATGGGTACTGCTTTCTCCGGCATAGTCGCGGGCACCAAGACCTTTTTCCCAGAGGTACCATTGAACTCCGGCTTCTACCGGGTTATCGATGCCGAGCTCCCCGAAGATACGGTAGTAAACGCCCCCTGGCCGACGGCAGTAACCGGGTTCTGCTCCGGCGCCTACGAGAAGATCATGAGCGCACTCTTCGAACTGTGGTCACAGGCGATGCCCGAGCGCGCCTTGGCTTGCTGCTTTAATCTGGAGTATCTCCTCATAGGCGGCTGGGACCAACGCACAGAGCAAGCCCCGTTTTTCATGTGGTACGACTACATGATGGGCGGCTGGGGAGGCCGTAACGGACTCGACGGCTCTAATGCAACCTCTCCCGTGTTCGGCGTGGGGCTTATGGCCCAGCCCTTCGAGGGACAGGAGAGGCTTACGCCGGTCGTTACAGAGATGCATCGGATAGTGGAAGACTCTGGAGGGCCCGGCCGGTATCGCGGGGGCTGTGGTGTCGAGAAGGGAGGCACGCTCACCGAGATACAGGGCACGGTGATGAGCTACTGCTGTGATCGAGCACGCTCCATAACCTGGGGCATAGAAGGCGGCTTACCATCGTGTCCGCACGGGGTATGGCTCAACCGGGGCCGTGAGGATGAGCGATTTCTTGGAGCTACATTTTCCGGTGTCGATGTCGAGGCGGGAGACCTGTTTATACGCCCGTCGGCTGGCGGAGGCGGCTATGGAGATCCCCTCGAACGCGACTCCGAGGCTGTCTGCGAGGATGTGGCCGACGACTACGTAACGGTCGAAGGAGCCCGGCGGGACTACGGTGTAGTGATACGTGAGTTAGATGCCGAGCTTGCGGAATACGAAGTCGACCTAGAGGCTACGCAGGCGGAACGCGAGAACATCCGCGAGAACAGAAAAACGTGGCTTGAGAAGGATCCCGAGGAACTCGCCAAACGTTACCGGGACAAAGAGATCGGTGCCCTGGAGTTGATCCGCCGTCATGGCGTGATTCTTGACTGGGGAACCGGAGAGCTGCTGCCAAATACTACCCGGGACTTCAGAGAGATGATGAGCTGGCGTGTGCTCCCTCATTGGTCTGAATGAACTACGCGCGAACCAAAATTTCGAAGGAGGAGATATGAGTGAGCCGCGCACTGTGCCTCTGGAGGACATGCCGTGGTCCGAGGACGCACCCAGCATCCGGGCTCGCGAGGCCGAGGTGGATGGAGCGAGGTGGGCCATCGTCGAGTACGAGGCGGGGGCGCGCAGGGAGGAGTGGTGTGAGGATGGGCATCGCGGCTACGTCATAAGCGGGCGGATCGAGTACGAGTTCGACGACGACCGCCGGCCGCTTACGGCATCTGGGGGCGAGGCTTTCTTCCTACCGAAGACACGCTACGGGCAGGGAGCGCACCGGGGCCGTAACTTGTCTTCGACACCGACCCGCCTCTTTCTCATCGATGATTCTCCGGAAACGCAGCCACCGGAGTAGAGAATGTGAAGACAAGCGTAGAGGTTTTTGCTATCTGATCTGGCCGGTGACAGAGGGTGGCCTGGAGAGCGCGAGACGAGAGGCTGTGAGGATAGCAAGCAGTCGCGGGCAAGCCGAGGCTCGCCGGGGCCGTAAAGACAGCGGTGGGAAAGGTTGGGAGAGGGTTGAACGAGCAGAGGGAGCTGGCCCGGGTACTGAGTTTGAGAGATGTGCTGGCGCTGGCCTTCGGGGCGATGATCGGGTTCGGCTGGGTGGTCCTCTCTGGTACCTGGTTGCAGGGTGCGGGCAGCCTGGGCGCGGTCCTCGCCTTCGTGCTCGGGGGGATCCTGGTCGTCTTCGTGGGACTGACATATTCGGAGCTGGTGAGCGCGATGCCGAAGGCCGGGGGCGAGCACAACTATGCCTGGCGGGCGCTCGGGGCGGGCGGCGCGTTCGTGGCTTCGTGGGCCATTGCGCTGGGGTATATCTCGGTAGCGGCTTTCGAGGCCGTGGCGCTGCCAACCACCATGGATTATCTACTCCCCGACGGCTTCAACGCGGGACTGCTCTGGACCGTGGCCGGGTTCGACGTGTACGCGAGTTGGATCGCGATCGGCGTGATCGGGGCCGCCGTTATCACCGCCCTGAACTACGTTGGCATAAGGCCGTCGGCGATCTTCCAGTTCATAGCGGTGCTGGTACTGCTCGGGATCGCGGCTCTGTTCGTCTTCGGCACCATTACGGGGGGTAGCGGCGATAACTTCAGCCCGCTGTTCGCCGGGGGCGTCGCCGGCATACTCTCCGTGGTTATCATGACGCCGTTCTTGTTCGTCGGCTTCGACGTCATCCCCCAGTCGGCCGAAGAGATAAACCTGCCTTACCGACAGATAGGCATCCTGCTCGTCGTCTCCGTAATAATGGCCGCGCTGTTCTACATAGTGGTGATAGTCGGTGTGGGGGCCGGCGTAAGTCGTTCGGCGCTCGGGGATACCGAGCTTGCTGCGGCCTCCGGGATGGGGAATCTCTTTGGGAGTGAGATCTTCGCGAACATCCTGGTGCTCGGCGGGATCGCGGGGATCCTCACGAGCTGGAACGGATTCATGATCGGGGGCAGCCGTATCCTTTACGCCATGGCGGAGAGCGGGATGCTGCCGGGCTGGTTGGCCAGGGTGCATCCCAGGTTCCACACCCCCTCGAACGCCATACTCCTGGTCGGCGTTCTGGCGATCATCGCCCCGTTCTTCGGGGAGAGCGCGCTAACGTGGCTCGTCAACGCTGGCGGATTGGGCATCGTCGTGGCCTACCTGATGGTCACCATCTCCTTTCTCGTGCTCCGCCGCAGAGAGCCCGGGATGCAACGGCCGTTCAGGGCGGGCCGCGGTCCGGCTATCGGCGTCATCGCGGTCGTGCTGAGCGCCGGGATCGCCATCCAGTACCTGCCCGGCATGCCTTCCGGTCTCGGCGTGCCGGAGTGGATCATCGTCGGAGTCTGGACGGTCTTCGGGCTGTTCTTCGCCTTTCGGATGAGCGTGCCCGAGTACAGCCCGGAGGCGTGACGTACGGGACGAAAGCGAGGGTGAAAGACTGGAAGAAGAGCGGAAGAAGAGCGGGTAACCATATGTCTATAATGGTGGATAGCAGGCGTCGAGAAGGAGTCGGGCAATGTTGAACCAGAGGCAGATCAAGACCGAGATACCGGGTCCGAAGAGCCGGGAGCTCATGCAGCGCCGCAAGGGGGCCGTCTCAGGCGGTATCGGCATCCTGACGCCCGTCTTCGTCGCCGAGGCTAGCGGAGCGCAGCTAACGGACGTGGACGGCAACGTGTTCCTGGACTTCGCGGGCGGTATCGGAGTGATGAACGTCGGGCACTCCGAGCCCCGGGTGGTCGAGGCGATAAAGGAGCAGGCCGAGAAGTTCACCCACACCTGCTTCTTCGTCAACCACTATGAGCCCTACGTCGAGCTCGCGGAGAAGCTGAACTCGCTCGTTCCGGGCTCTTCGCAGATGCGCAGCGCCTTCTTCAACTCCGGCGCGGAGGCCGTGGAGAACGCGGTGAAGGCCGCCCGCTACTACACGGGCCGCGACGCCGTGATCGCCTTCGAGAACGCATTTCACGGCCGCACCTACATGGCGATGAGCCTGACCAGCAAGGTCAACCCGTACAAGAAGGGCTTCGCCCCGTTCATGCCGGAGGTGTACCGCGTCACGGCCCCGTACCCTTATCGCTGCCCCGTGGGCCGCGACTGCTCGAACGGCTGCCGGCACGCCTGCTTCTCCGGGCTCGACGAGGCGCTCGTGGGTGGCGTGGACCCCGGAAACGTCGCCGCCGTCATAATAGAGCCCGTCTCCGGAGAGGGCGGCTTTATCCCGATGCCCGACGAGTTCATGCGCCGCGTGCGCGAGTTCTGCGACGAGCACGGCATCGTCATGATCGTGGACGAGGTGCAGAGCGGGTTCGCCCGCACCGGCAAGATGCTCGCCGTCGAGCACTCCGGCGTGGAGCCGGACATCGTAACCACCGCGAAGAGCCTGGGAGCGGGGATGCCCATCGCGGGGGTCACGGGGAGGGCGGAGATCATGGACTCCGTCCACCCCGGCGGGCTCGGCACGACCTACGGCGGCAACCCCCTGGCCTGCGCCGCCGCCCTCGCCGCGATACAGACCATCGAGGAGGACGGCCTCGTGGAGCGCGCCGATTACGTCGGAGAGCGCACCGTCGAGGCGATGCACGACCTGCAGAACAGGTACCCGGAGCTCGTCGGGGACGTGCGCGGGCGCGGGGCCATGGTTGCAATGGAGCTCGTCACGGATGCAGAGAGCAAGACGCCAAACAAGGCGCTGACCGGGGCCGTGGTCGAGCACGCCCTGCAAAAAGGCCTGATGCTCCTCACGGCGGGCCAGTACGGGAACGTGATCCGAGTGCTCGCCCCACTGGTCATAACCGACGAGCAGCTACAGGAGGCCCTGCAGATACTCTCCGAGGCCTTCGAGGAGGCGGCCTCTGCGGTCTAGCCACCTCGTCCCACCGGCGCCCGGCCGTCGGCAGTTAAGGACGGCTGGGGGCTAGGGACCAGGCCACGAAATACACTAGCCGGGTAGCCGGAGCAAGGCTTGCTCCGGCTACCCGGCCATCTTCTCGCCGTCTTGTGGGCTCTCCATTCCCTGGCCTACCATCGCCTCTCCTGGGCCCCGGCTCACCTCTCCCACTACCTTGGCGTCCTGGTACTCTGTCGTCGCCCTCACTATGGCGCTCACCCGTCTTACGGGCTCCTTGCTCTTGAAGATGCCGCTGTCCACGAACTGTAGCGGTCGTGTTATCTGATTCCTGGACTTTCCGCGCGGCGTGACCGGGTGCGTGAGGCGAGGCCGGTCAGCGTCTCCCGGATGATCCGGTCGGCGGCTAGCGCGGTTACGTCCGCCGAACCTACGGCGGTCGGGATGACCTCCACCAGGTCGGTGCCAACTAGCCATACTCGCGATGCGATGTCCCGGACGGCCCGCATCAGGTCCGCCGTCGTCATGCCGCCGGGCTCGGGGGTCCCGGTACCCGGAGCAAAGGCCGGGTCCAGCACGTCAATGTCGACGCTGAGAAAGGTGGGGCCGTCGCCGACGCCCTCGAACGCTTGGCGTATTACCTCGTCTATGCCGAGCCTCGTGATGTCGTGCATGAAGAGGCTGGTTATCCCCCGCTCGCGCTGCCAGGCGAAGATTTCCTCTCCGGGCCAGTAGCCGCGTAGGCCGACCTGCGCGTAGCGAGCGGGATCTATGCATCCTTCCTCGACCAGCCGGTGCATAACGGTGCCGTGGGAGTGCTCGACCCCGAATACCTCGGAGCCGGTGTCGGTGTGGGTGTCGAAGTGCACGAGGCCCAGTGGGCCGTGGGCCGCCGCGCAGGCCCGGACGTTTGCCTCGGTCACGGAGTGGTCGCCGCCGAGGATCACCGGGAGAGCGCCGGCGGAGAGGGCCTGGCCCACGGTGTGCTCGATGGCGGCGTGGGAGCGGGTGGGGTCTGCGGGGATCACCGGGGCGTCGCCGAAGTCCACGACTCGCAGCTCCTCGAAGGCGTCGATGCCGGTCTCCAGGTGCGGTCCGGGCGGGCAGCTCGCGGCCCGGATGGCTCTAGGTGCGAACCGGGCTCCGGGACGGTCGGAGACGAGCTCGTCCATAGGCGCTCCCACGATGGCGACGTCCGCGCCGGATAGCTCCGAGGGGTCCTGCGTGTAGGGCGAGCCGCCGAAGGAGAGCGGACCCGCGTAGTCCGGTTTTTCTCCGTATTCCCGCCAACGTTCGAGGGGATCCAGCACGACTACTACCTCCTGATCCTCGTGAGCCTACAAACCTATAAAGCTTCTGGACATTTCCGTACACGCAGCCTGGTCTGGCTACTCAACGTCCTCCGGATAAACGAGCGGGTAAAGGACCTCGGAAGGCTTTCCTCCGAGCCTACCCATCACCTCTTCGAGCGAGGCCCGGATGTGGGACCTGATGGTGAACACGGCGTGCTCTTCACGGCCCGTGTCTATAGCCTCTCTTAGGGCGTCGAGGAGCGGATAGTGCTCGGCTGCGATCTGGCTAATATCCTCATACGTCGCGTCGTCGAGCGAGAGCGCCATGCCCACCATGCCGCTCAGGAGCCGGAACACGTTGTCTAGCTGGTGGTTGCCCGCGGACGAACACAGCTCCCGGTGGAACTCGAGCTCGATCTCGATCACCCTGTGCAGGTCGCCCTGCGCCGCCGCCTCCGTCATCTCCTCCGTGATGCGGTGCAACTCCTCCAGAGAGCTTTGCCGCCGCACGATGAGCCGGACCGCCAGGCTCTCGATCGCGCTGATCAAGTTGTAGGTGTCGACGAAGTCCTTGGCGGTAAACTCCCGGACGTAGGTCCCGTACCGGGGCCGCTCCTCGACGAGCTGCTCGGCGGCGAGCTTCCTGAATGCCTCGCGTACCGGGGCCCGGCTCACCCCGAGCTCCTCGGCCAGAGCGTTCTCTATCAGCCGCTCCCCCGGCGCGAACCGGCCGCTGATGATGGAACGCCGCAGCGTCTCGTACACCCGCTCCGAGAGCGAGTCCTGATCCAACCGCCACAGACGCCGCTCTCTACCATCCCTACCGTCTCCGCCGTCGAAGTCGCCCCGAGCCCCTTTTGCCATACCCTCCTTCTGGGTTCGCCGGTCCGCTCCAGTATGCATCATCAACCTACCCTCTGTGGTCCGGGTTTGCATTGTCGACGAAATACAGTATATACTACCGTGGGATAGGTTAGAGGCTAGCTTTCAAGGGGTCGGGTATGGACGTTATGAGGGGTCTTGAGGGAGAAGGGTCCGGGGCCGTGCTCCCGGGCATGGAGAACCTGATGCTGCACTTCACGCCGTATGGCGAAGACTGGTCGAAGCTGCCGGTGATCGTCTCGGGTGAGGGCTGCTACATAACGGATGACAAGGGAAACAGCTACGTGGACGGCCTCGCGGGGCTGTTCACGACGCAGGTCGGGCACGGACGGGCCGAGATCGCGGACGTGGCCGCGGCGCAGATGAAGGAGCTAGGTTTCTTCCCGAACTGGAGCTTCCAGCACCCACGCTCGCTGGAGCTCGCCGGAAAGGTCGCGGAGATAGCCCCGGGAGATCTGAACACGGCTTTCTTCGTCTCGTCGGGGTCGGAGGCGGTGGAGACGGCGATAAAGCTCGCCCGGCAGTATCACCGGGCGAACGGCGAGCCCACCCGCCACAAGTTCATCTCGCGCAAGATCGCGTACCACGGCACCACGCTCGGGGCGCTGTCGGTAACGGGGCTGCCGGACTTCAAGGTGCCGTTCGAGCCGCTGGTGCCTGGCTTTTATCACGTGGACAATACCGCCCAGAGCCCCGAGGGCGCGGCCGAGGCCATAGAGGAGGCCATACAGTTTGGACCTCCCGAGCAGGTCGCCGCCGTGATCATAGAGCCGGTGCAGAATGCCGGAGGATGCCTCGTGCCGCCGCCGGAGTACTGGCGGAAGGTGCGTGAGATCTGCGACCGTTACGGGGTGCTGCTGGTGTCGGATGCCGTGATCAGCGCCTTCGGGCGTCTGGGAGAGTGGTTCGGGGTGGAGCGGTTCGGCGTTACCCCGGATATGTCCACCTTCGCAAAGGGCGCGACCAGCGGCTACTCGCCGATGGGCGGCGTGGTCGCCAGCGACCGCATCGCGCGCACCCTCTCCGATAACGCGCCGATGTTCATGCACGGCTCCACCTTCGGCGGGCACCCGGTCTCCTCGGCGGTCGCCCTGGAGAGCATCCGGATCATTGAGCGCGAAAATCTCTTGCAGAACGTCCACTCCCTCGAAGGCCACTTCGGCGACGAGCTCTCGCGTATGGCCGAGGGTCATCCCATAGTGCGAGAGGTGCGGGGGCTGGGCTTCTTCTGGGCCGTCGAGCTAAAGCCCGAGCGGCCCGACGGCACGCCGCTGGACGAGGACGAGTACAAACGATACTTCAAGGGCGTGCTCTCGCGGGCGTTGATGGAGAACGGCCTGATCTGCCGCTTCGACGACAAGGACGAGCCCGTGATCCAGTACTCCCCGGCCCTCATCGCCGACCGGGAGCTGCTCTCTCGCATAGCCGAGATCACGGACAAGGCCCTCTCGGAGCTGGAAAGAGAGCTCGGCTACCGGGGATAGCGGCCAGAGACTCCTGGAGAGTAGCCAATGCTGCGAGAACCGCGAGAAGAGACTACGGAAGTAGCCGTCGTGGGCGCGGGGCTCTCCGGGCTTACGGCCGCCCGCAAGCTGGAGCGCTGGGGTATCGAGACGCTCGTGCTGGAGGCCCGGGATCGCGTCGGGGGCCGGACCCAGGCCGCGGAGGTCGGCGGCGTCACCGTGGACCTCGGCGGCGAGTGGGTGGACGAGGCGCACTCGGACATGCGCCGGCTGTGCGCCGAGCTCGACGTAGACCTCTTCCCGTTCGAGGGGAGCAAGACGGACGCACGCTGGCACGTCGGCGGCGAGTCGCACGACGGGATGCCGCTCTCTGGCGGCGACGAGCGGGTCTACCGGCGATTTACCGAGGCGCTGGTGGAGACGTCGGAGAGCGTGGACCTGGACCATCCCTGGATCTCTGCCCCGTCGCCCGACGAGGACGTGAGCGTGGAGGAATGGCTGCGTCGGGAGGGGATGAGCGCGGAAGGGTTGCACGTCGTGGAGACAGCGGTCTCTAGCTGCGGCTCGACGGTGCCGCTCTCCCGCATGTCCTTCCACGCCTACGCCGCGAAGACCGCGAGCCGCGGAGGCCCCGGCAAGGGGAACGAGTATCGCGTCCGGGGCGGGGCTGGTAGCGTGTCGCGCCGCCTCGCCTCTGAGCTCGGTGAGCGGGTCCGGATCTCCTCGCCCGTGACGGAGATCCTGCAGGACGAGAGCGGCGTCGAGGTGCGATGGGAGAGTCCGAGTGGTCCCGGCGCGGTCAGGGCGCGGCGGGTGGTGCTTGCGCTGCCGTTTACCCTGTATAGCGGCATCCGGTTCCATCCAGAGCCGCCGCCGGACATCCGGGACGCGATCTCTCGCTCGGTCTACGGCGTCGTGCGCAAGATGGTCTTCGCCTTCGAGGGCGAGGTACCCGTCTCGGCGCTCACCGTAACGGACACCTCCCTGGGCTACCTGTGCAGGACGCAGGCGGCGGATGGGCGGGACGCGGTGGTCTCCTTCGCCGGCGGTCGCCCGCTCCTGCCGGAGCTCGGGCTATCCGCCGGGGAGAGGGAGCGCCGGGCGCTGGAGACTCTCGCGGAGGTCCACCACGAGTTGCCGGAGCCGGTCGAGGTGCGGGAGAAGCTGTGGCCCGCGGAGCCCTGGACCCGAGGGAGCTACATGATCCCGGCCCCCGGAGACCTCTACCGCTTCGGCGCGAGCCTGGGAGGCTCTTTTGGCCGAGCGCAGCTGGCCGGGGCCGAAGGCGTCGCGGTTGCCCCGAGCTTCATGAACAGCGCGGTCAGGTCGGGCCTCGCGGCTGGAAGGCGGGTGGCGGGCGCGATAAGGGGGAGGGAGAGAGTCTGATGGGAACACGGACGGACGTGGCGGTGGTAGGCGCGGGGTTAGCCGGGCTGGTCGCCGCGCGGGACCTGGCCCGGGCCGGGCTCGAAGTCCTGGTGCTGGAGGCAAACGACCGGGTTGGGGGCAGAACCTACACAGTCAATGCCGGAGGCGTCCCGCTAGAGATGGGCGGCCAGTGGGTGGGGCCGCCCCAGGGCCGGGTGCTGGAGCTGGCGCGGGATCTCGGCGTCGAGACGTTCCCCGCCGACGTGCCCGGACGCACCGTCCTGTACGAAGAAGGCGGGCGTACCGAGTACGACGACGAAAACGAGGAGCCGCCGCTGAAGTCCTCCGGCGCGAACGCCGACCTGACGAGCGCGTTCCGCAGGCTCGACGAGCTGGCGGGATCCGTCCCCCCGGAGGAGCCGTGGCTCGCCGGGCGGGCGCTCGAATGGGACGGGCAGACGCTTGAGAGCTGGAAGCTGGAGAACGTCCTCAGCCGGAGCGCGCGGTTCTACTTCGACCTCTCCGTCCAGTCGCTCTACGCCTGCGAGACCCGGGACCTCTCCCTGCTCAGCGTGCTGGCGGACATCGCGAGCTCGAACATCTCCGGCGGACTGTTCGAGATAGAGTCCGCGGTCGAGGATTACAGGTTCGCCGGCGGGGCGCAGGAGCTCTCGGATCGTCTCGCGGCGGAGCTCGGCGACCGGATACTGCTCGGCTCTGCCGTGCGGCGCATCACGCAGGATACGGAAGGTGTCAGGGTGTTCTCGGACGCTTCGGAGGTGGATGCTAGGGCCGCCGTGGTCACGGTCCCGCTGACGCTGCGACCGAGGATCTCCTACGAGCCGCCGCTCCCGGCGGCGCAGGACGCCCTTTCGCAGAGGACGCCGATGGGCTCGGTCATCAAGTGTCACGCCGTCTACGAGCGCCCGTTCTGGAGGGAGGCCGGGCTAAGCGGCCGAGCCGAGTCCGACCGGGGGCCGTGCAGGGTCACGTGCGACAACTCGTTCCCGGGCGTCTCGGAAGGCGTCCTCACCGGCTTTATCCTGGGCGCCGACGCCCGCAAGTGGGGCCGGGCGCAGCCGGAGGAGCGCAGGGCCGCGGTACTCGCCTGCTTCGCCGAGTACTTCGGGGAAGAGGCTCTCGCGCCGCTCGCCTACGAGGAGATCAACTGGGCGGAGCAGGCCTACGCCCGGGGCGGGTACGGCGGATACATGACGCCGGGCGCGCTCACGGACCACGGTGCGGACCTCCCCGAATGCTTCGGGCTCATCCACTGGGCGGGCTCCGAGACGGCTACGAACTGGACCGGCTACATGGAAGGTGCGGTCGAGTCCGGCGAGAGGGTGGCCGGCGAGATTATCGAAGGGCTAGCTAGGGTCGGCCGGGCCGTCAACGATGGGCACGTAGCCAGTAGCGCGGCCAAAATGCCCGAGACAGACGCGGGGAAAACGGGGAAAGGGTATCAGGGATGACAGAACGAGGTACTGCTGATCGGCCTGTAGGGGCCACGGGGCAGGAGCGTGGTTCCGGGGTACGCCTGGAAGGGGTGACCAAGCGTTTCGGCGAGTTTACGGCCCTGGACGACGTGAACATAGACATCTACGAGAACGAGTTTTTCTCGCTTCTCGGGCCTTCGGGCTGCGGCAAGACGACGCTACTGCGCATGATCGCGGGCTTCGAGGAGCCGACGTTGGGGAGCATCTCCGTCTCCGGGGAGGCCGTGCAGGGCGTCCCGCCCTACCGGCGGCCGGTAAACACCGTGTTCCAGTCCTACGCCATCTTCCCGCACCTGGACGTGTTCGAGAACGTCGCGTTCGGCCTCAAACGCTCGAAGGTGGCGAAGGACGAGATAAGCCGCCGCGTCACCGAGGCGTGCGCGATGGTCAAGCTGGACGGCTACGAGAGACGCAAGCCCGCCAAGATGAGCGGCGGCCAGCAGCAGCGGGTCGCGCTCGCGCGGGCCTTGGTCAACCGGCCCAAGGTGCTTCTATTGGACGAGCCCCTGGGAGCCCTGGACCTCAAGCTCCGCCGGGAGATGCAGCTTGAGCTGAAGAACCTCCAGCACGAGGTCGGCATTACCTTCATCTACGTTACCCACGATCAGGAAGAGGCGCTCACGATGAGCGACCGTATCGCGGTGATGAACGACGGCGTGGTGCAGCAGGTCGCCGACCCCGCGCTCCTGTACGAGACGCCCCGGAACAGCTTCGTGGCCAACTTTATCGGCCAGACCAACCTGCTCTCCGGCGCCGCCGAGTCCGTGGAGGGAGAGAAGGTAACGCTCGTGACGCCGGGAGGCACCAGGGTAGAGGCCATTGCTCAAGAAGGGATAAACCCGGAGCCGGGCTCCGAGGTCCACGCCGCCGTCCGGCCCGAGAAGGTACGTTTCGGGGACACGGGAGACAACGTCTGCGTTACCGAGGTGCGTCAGGTCGTCTACATGGGGGTCAGCACGCAGTACATAACGGAGCTGCCGGGCGGAGAGACGCTGGTGCTGTACCAGCAGAACGCCCAGGACTCCAGCAGCTTCAAGGTCGGGGAAGAGGTTCCCGTGGCCTGGGATGCCCGGAACTGTCTGATGTTGGGAGAATAGGGATGGGTAGAGGAAGAATTTCCCGGGGGAGATTCCTCAAGGTGATGGGGGCCGGGGCCGTCGCGGGCTCGACGCTCTCGGTGCTCTCGTGCCAGGCGAACACGAGCGCGAATAGCGGTGGCGGCAACGGTGACGGCGGGAGCAATAGTGGAGGCAACAAGCTAAACCTCTACAACTGGTCGGACTATGTCGCCGAGAGCACGCTGCCGGACTTCGAGGAGAAGACCGGGGCGAAGGTAACGCAGGACTTCTACTCCTCCAATGAGGAGCTGCTCGCCAAGCTGCAGGCCGGGGGCTCGGGCTACGACGTGATCGTGCCCTCCGACACGATGGTCGAGATAATGATCAAGAGCGACGTCGTCCAGCCGCTCGACAAGTCGAAGATCCCGAACTTCGAGAACGTAGGAAACGACTACAAAGGTTTGTTCTACGACCCCGAGAACGAGTACAGCATGCCCTACCAGTGGGGGACGACCGGTATCCTCTACAACAAGAAAGAGGTCGGGCAGATAAAGAGCTGGGACGCGATGTGGAACCCCGAGTACAAGGGCAAGATCGCGATGATAGACGAGCTCCCCGAGATTCTCGGGGCGGCGTACATGAAGCTCGGATACTCCATAAACAACACGGAGCCCGGGCCGCTTGAGGAGGTCAAAGCTCTCCTCAAGGAGCAGAAACCGCTCCTGCGCGGGTACTTCGCCTCTACCGAGATACGGCCCGCGGTGCAGAACGGCGACGTGCTCCTCGGCCACTCTTACTCGGGGGACGCGTTTATCGCCTTAACCGAGAACGAGGACCTTGACTACGTCCTGCCCGAAGAAGGGGCGCTCCGCTGGTTCGACAACATGTGTATACCCAACGGCGCCAAGAACGTGGACCTCGCCCACGAGTTCATAAACTACATTCTGGCCAAAAAGTCCGGAGCGGAGCTCTCGAACTACACCTACTACAGCACCCCAAATGAGGCCGCCCTACCGCTCATAGACGACGAGCTAAAGCAGCTCCCGAACTACTCGCCCTCCGGCGAAGAGTACAAGCGGCTGCAGATAGACCGGGTGGTCGGAGAGGCCGTCAGAGAGCGGCAACGGGTGTTTACCGAGGTGAAGAGCGCATAGGGCGAGTGGCTTCTACATAGGGGAAAAGAGGTCTCCGCAGTCTGGGGAGCCGGAGGCCGGCTAGTGTCAGGAGGATAAACGGTGGGGAAAGCAAGGATATCACGGCGCAGGTTCATCAGGCTGGCGGGCGCGGGCGCCATCGCGGGCTCGACGCTCTCGGTGCTCTCGTGCCAGGCGAACACGAGCGCGAATAGCGGTGGCGGCAACGGTGACGGCGGGAGCAATAGTGGAGGCAACAAGCTAAACCTCTACAACTGGTCGGACTATGTCGCCGAGAGCACGCTGCCAGGATTCGAGAAGAAGACGGGAGCAAAGGCTACACAAGATTTCTTCGGCTCCAACGAGGAGCTGCTCGCCAAGCTGCAGGCCGGGGGAGCAGGGTACGACGTGATCGTGCCCTCGGATTACATGGTCGCCATCATGGCCAAGAGCGATGTGATTCAGAAGCTCGACTTCTCCAAGCTCCCGAACTTCGACAACATCGGCAAGGATTTCAAGGGGCTGCCCTATGACCCCGAGAACGAGTACAGCGTGCCCTACCAGTGGGGGACGACCGGCATCCTCTACAACAAGAAGAAGCTCGGCACCATAGAAAACTGGGAGCCGCTGTTCGACCCGCAGTACGAGGGTCAGATAGCCATGATAGACGACGTGCGCGAGACTCTCGGGGCCGCGCTCATGAAGCAGGGCTACTCGATAAACACGACCGACCCGGCAAAGCTGGAGGAGGCCAAGCAGGAGCTTATAAAGCAGAAGCCCCTGATACGCGGTTACTTCGACTCCACGGAGAACGCGCCGCTCGTCGCAAACGGGGACATCCTGCTCGGACACGTGTTCTCCGGCGAGGGCATCCTGACGGCCATCGAGAACGAGGATCTGGAGTACGCTATACCATCGCCGGCGGCGACCCGCTGGACGGACAACATGTGCATCCCCAGCAGCGTGGAGAACGTGGATCTCGCCCACGAGTTCATAAACTACATTCTGGCCAAAAAGCCCGGGGCCGAGCTTACGAACTACACTTACTACAGCACCCCGAATGAGGCTGCTCTGCCGCTCATAGAAGACGAGCTAAAGCAGATCCCGCAGTGGAACCCGCCCGCCGAGGTGCTCAACCGTTTGCAGATCATACAAGACGTCGGTGAAACGACTCGCGACTACGAGCGCATCTTCACCGAAGTAAAGAGCGCCTAGCATGGGTAGGGAGAAAGGGAAGGGCTGGTCTCTGGGGCTCGCGGGCCTGCTCGGCCCGGCGGCTTTCTGGCTCGGGTTGTTCTTCCTCGCGCCGCTCGCCCTGATCCTGGCCTACTCGTTCGGTACCAGCGGCGTCTACGGCGGCCTGACCCTCGGGTTCAACCCGGGCAACTACCTCAAAGTGTTCGATCCGCTGTATCTTGAGATAGCGGTCCGCACCATCGTGATCGCGGCATTGAGCACGCTCATCTGCCTGGCGCTCGGCTATCCGCTGGCCTACTTCATAGCTCTGCGCGGCGGGCGCTATAAAAACATACTCCTGATACTCGTAATGGTCCCGTTCTGGACCAGCCTGCTCATCAGGGCCTACGCCTGGGTGGTCATCCTGGGCGGCAACGGGATAGCGAACAGGACTCTGCAATTCCTCGGGATCACGGACGGCCCGATAAGCCTGATCTTCACGCCGCAGGCGGTACTCATGGGGATGGTCTACTCGTACCTGCCGTTCATGATCCTGCCACTCTACGCCACGCTGGAGAAGTTCGACCTCAGCCTCAAGGAGGCGGCGAAGGACCTCGGAGCCAGCCGCTGGCACACTTTTTGGAGGGTAACGTTCCCGCTTAGCATGCCGGGGGTTATCGCGGGGAGCATCCTCGTGTTCATCCCCTCGGCGGGCGAGTTCGTGATACCGGACCTGCTCGGCGGATCGCGGACGGTACTGATGGGGAACCTGATCCAGCAACAGTTCCTGAACGCCCGCGACTGGGCGTTTGGCAGTGCCTTGGCGATGATGCTCGCGGCGATACTCGTCGGGGCGATCATGTTCTACGTCAAGCGTGTGGGCTCCGACGAGACGGGAGGGCTCTAGGATGGGCGCCAGAGGCGGATTCTTGCAAAAAGGCGTGAGCCGGCTGCCGGACCGGGCGCTGCTTATAGGGGCGGCGGTGGTGTACCTGTTCCTCTACGCCCCGATCCTGGTACTGATGGTCTTCTCGTTCAACTCGGCCCGCAGCACCCAGGTATGGGAAGGGTTCTCGACGAAGTGGTACGCGGCGCTCCTTAGGGATCAGTCGGTTCTGGACGCGTTCTACAACTCGATGATCGTCGGCGTGAGCTCCACCATCATCGCGACGTTCATCGGGACGCTCGCGGCGATGGCCCTGACGCGCCACCGCTTCCGGGGTCACAGTTTCGCCGACTCCACGATCTATGCGGCGACCGTGATGCCGGAGATAGTGGTCGGCGTGAGCCTCCTGGCGTTCTTCGTGGCGATCGGGCTCGGGCTCGGGCTGACGACCATCGTCATCGCCCACGTGGCGTTCAACATCTCGTTCGTGACCATCGTGGTGCGCGCCCGGTTGTCGGGGATGGACGAGTCCATAGAGGAGGCCGCGCGGGACCTCGGGGCGAACCCCTTGCAGACGTTCTTCAAGGTCACGCTGCCTTTGATACTCCCCGGCGTCATGGCGGGCGCGCTGCTCGCGTTCACGCTCTCCTTCGACGACTTCGTCATTACGTTCTTCGTCTCGGGTGTCGGGTCGAGCACGCTGCCCCTGAAGATCTACTCTATGATCAAGTTCGGCGTCAGCCCCGTCATAAACGCGCTCTCCACCGTGATCCTGGTGGCGACCATGATCCTGATCTTCGGCGGCAGCCGATTCTTCATGGAGAAGGAGGAGTGAGGTCACACGCGCAGAGGCCCCGACTCACGGCTCGCGTGATGGGCGGCTCTGGCACCAATGACACCGATAAGACACGCACGGAAAGCGTCAATGAAAGGTTTGCTAGATGACGGAAAACGGAAACAGGCTGCGGAACTTCGTGGACGGGGAGTTCGTCGAGCCCGCGGGTGGGGGATGGCAGGAGGTGATCAACCCGGCAACCACCGAGACGCTCGCCGAGGCCCCCAGGGGCTCCGAGGAGGACGTGAACCGCGCCGTCGAGGCCGCGGACAGGGCCTTTGCCGGCTGGTTCGAGACCACGCCGGGCGAGCGGGCCGCGATGCTCAACGCCCTGGCGGACGTGGTGGAGGAAAACACCGAGGAGCTCGCCTGGCTCGAAAGCGCGAACGTCGGCAAGCCCATAACCGTCAGCCGCGACGAGATGGGCTTCATCGCCGACAACTTTCGCTTCTTCGCCGGCGCCTGCCGGGTGCCGGAGGGCAAGGCGACCACCGAGTACCTCCGGGGCCACACCTCCATGATCCGGCGCGAGCCCGTCGGCGTGGTCGGCCAGATCGCACCGTGGAACTTCCCGCTCGCGATGGCGGCCTGGAAGATAGGCCCCGCTCTGGCGGCCGGGAACACCGTCATCATCAAGCCCTCCGAGCAGACGCCCCTGACCATGATCCGGCTCATGGAGCTCGCCAAGGACGTCTTCCCGCCCGGGGTCCTGAACGTCATAACCGGCGACGGGGAGCCGGTCGGTGCGGGGATAGTGCGCCACCCAAAGGTTGGCATGGTCTCTCTTACCGGGGACGTGGCGACCGGCAAGGAGGTCGCCCGTCTGGCCTCCGAGACCGTCAAGCGGCCGCATCTTGAGCTCGGAGGCAAGGCACCCGTGGTGGTCTTCGACGACGCCGACATAGAGGCGGTCGTAAACGGGGTGCGGGTCGGGGCCTACGCGAACTCCGGCCAGGACTGCACCGCCGCCTGCCGCGTCGTGGCGGCCCCTGGGGTCTACGACGAGCTCGCCTCAAGGCTCACCGAGGCCGCGAAAGATGTAAAGACCGCCGACCCGGCGGAGGGCGAGAGCGTGGAGATGGGGCCGGTTGTCTCCGAGAGGCAGCAGAGGCGGGTCCTCGGCTTTCTCGACCGGGCGACCTCGGGCTCCGGGGTCGAGGTGCTCGCCGGCGGCGGTACGAACGGGGGCGGCGGCTTCTTCGTGGAGCCGACGATAGTAACGGGCCCTTCGCAGGGCGCGGAGATCGTCCAGAAAGAGGTGTTCGGGCCCGTCGTTACCGTGCAGCGGTTCAAGGACGATGAGGAGGCCATAGCCTGGGCCAACGACGTCCCCTACGGGCTCGCGGCCTCGGTGTGGACCCGGGACGTTGGCCGGGCGCTGCGGGCCTCCCGCGCCCTGCGCTTCGGCACCGTGTGGATCAACGACCACCTCACGATCACCTCGGAGATGCCCCACGGCGGCTTCAAGGAGTCCGGCTACGGCAAGGACATGTCTGCCTACTCTATCGAGGATTACACGATCATCAAGCACGTAATGGCCAAGCTGGACTAGCCGCGCGCCACAGATCGCCGCGGATGAACGTCATTCAAACGTCAAGGAGCTTATAACCGTGCCAAGAACAGAGAAAGGTTTCGAGGTCAAAAACCTCATAGACGGTAAGTGGGAGAGCACTAACGGAGCTAACGGAGGTAGCGAAGGTAACGGAGGTAACGGCTCCTCAACAGAGCCGGTTTACGACCCGGCAACCGGGGAGGTCATAGCAAGTACCCCGCTCTCTAGCAGGGAAGAGCTAGACCGGGCGGTTAGCGCCGCGGGGGAGGCCTTCAGGGCGTGGTCGGCAACCCCGGTGGTGGATAGGGCCAGGGTACTATTTCGCT